>NZ_AP019716.1:300000-430000 GCF_006742065.1 Clostridium butyricum
AATGGCATTATAAAAGAAATTCAGGATATGAAGTAATGGGATGGTTTAAGTATAATAATAACTGGTATTATTTTGGTGAAGATTGCATTATGAAAACTGGATGGATTAATACTGATGGAAACTGGTATTACTTATATTCAAATGGAATGCTTGCAACTAATACTATTATAGATGGATATAGTTTAGATGAAAATGGAGTATTACATTAAAGTTTAGAGTTATAAGTTATCAACATATAAAGAGATATATAGGAAATAATTGTGGATAAATCAAGATTGATTTACTAAAATTGTGGATTATATATTTCTTTTTATTTTTTTTGTGGAAATTTAAGAAAAAAGCAATATTATATATTATAGACAAAATTTATTTATATGATAAAATATATGCAGGGTATAAAATGTCGCGTGAAAGGTGTGATGGTGATAGGTAAACATTATTTAAAGTGAAAATTTTTAAAGCGCCAGAACTTAAGTAAATTACTTTAGTTGATTGAATGTGGATGTTTAGAGTTTTTTTTAAGGAAACTCGACTCACATACGTTCGCTGAGTAAGTTCCACTAACCAAATCATAGATTTGGATGCTCACTTAAGTTGACGAGGTTGGGGAGTTATCGAAACTTCGGCGGGTGCCCCACGGTATAGCACTACCGTTAACAGCTGGCAAAACTTTAAAGTGATTTAAAGTACAAATCCAGTTTGGTGTTAAAACCTTCTAAAAATTTATGCTTTTAGGTTACGGGATTATTATGCCCTTTTATGCATAAAATATTTTTACAAATAATTTTATGAGCCGTATCAAAGCATTAGATTTAGATAAAAATTAAGAATTAAAGGGCTTATTAAATATAAGCTGAATTGAGGAAGGAAGATTAGATTATGTGCGGAATAGTAGGATATTTAGGAAGCGGAAAAGCAACATCGTTTTTAATTAACGGATTATCAAAGTTAGAATATAGAGGATATGACTCAGCAGGTGTTGCTGTTGTTAATAATGGAAATATTGAAGTAAGAAAATTTAAAGGAAGATTAGCTAATTTAGCAGAAAATATAAAAGAACATCCAGTTGAAGGATCTATGGGAATCGGTCATACAAGATGGGCAACTCATGGTGCACCATCAGATGTAAACTCTCATCCACATTTAAATAGTAAAGAAACAATTGCAGTAGTTCAAAATGGTATTATAGAAAATTATTTACCATTAAGAAACTGGTTAAAAGGTGAAGGTTATACTTTTAAATCTGAAACAGATACAGAAGTTATCCCTAACTTAATCGACTATTATTATGAGGGTGACTTATTTAAAGCAGTTACTAAGGCACTTAAGAAACTTGAAGGTAGCTATGCATTAGGTGTTGTTTGCAAAAATGAACCAGATAAATTAATAGCAGTAAGAAAAGAATGTCCATTAATCGTAGGTTTAGGAAAAGGTGAATCATTTATAGCATCAGATATTCCAGCTGTATTAAGCTACACAAGAGATGTATATCTTTTAGAAGACCATGAAATAGCAGTTCTTGATAAGAATGGTGTTAAACTTTACACTACAGATGGTGATGAAATAACAAAAGATATATATCATGTTACATGGAGTGAAGATGCAGCAGAAAAAGGTGGATTTGAGGACTTCATGTTAAAAGAAATTCATGAACAACCAAAGGCTATAAGAGATACTATGGCTGGAAGAATTTCTATGGAAAAGAGCATGATATTAGATGATTTAAAAATAACTAAGGAAGATTTAGAAAATACAGATAGAGTATTTATAGTTGCTTGTGGTACTGCTTATCATGCAGGTCTTGTAGGTAAGAATGTAATTGAATCACTTGCAAGAATTCCAGTTGAAGTTGATATTGCATCAGAATTCAGATACAGAAATCCATTAGTAACTGATAAATCTTTAGTTATTGTTGTAAGTCAGTCTGGTGAAACTGCTGACACATTAGCAGCTTTAAGAAACTGTAAAACAATTGGTGCTACAATAGTTGCATTAACAAATGTTGTAGGAAGTTCAGTTTCAAGAGAAGCAGATCATGTATTATATACACTAGCTGGTCCAGAAATATCAGTTGCTTCAACTAAGGCTTATACAACTCAAATTATAGGAATGTATATGATAGCTATGACTTTTGCTAAAATATTAGGAAAGTTAAAGAGTGACAGATTAGATAAATTAAAAGAAGAATTATTAGATTTACCAGGAAAGGTAGAACTAGTTTTAGAAGATAAAGAAAAAATCAAAGCTATTGCTGAAAAGATGTATAAAGAAGATGATATGTTCTATTTAGGTAGAGGTATAGATTATGCAGTTGCATTAGAAGGTTCTTTAAAGCTTAAAGAAATATCATATATTCATTCAGAAGCATATGCTGGTGGAGAATTAAAGCACGGACCAATCGCATTAATAGAAGATGGTACTGAAGTAATAACTTTATTAACTCAAGAAGCTTTAAAAGAAAAAATGGTAAGTAATGTTGTTGAAATTAAAGCAAGAGGAGCTAAAGTTACAGGAATATGTTATGAAGGAACTAAGGGATTAGAAGAAGTATTAGATGAAATAATCTACATTCCTAGAACTTTAGATATGTTTGCACCTGTATTAAGTGTTGCAGTTCTTCAATTATTCTCATATTATGTAGCTAAAGCTAAAGGATGCGATATTGATAAACCAAGAAACTTAGCTAAATCAGTTACAGTTGAATAATTTTTAATAGATTAAATAATACTATGTTATAGCATATAGTATTATATAAAAAGTTAATAGAATCAATATGAGCCTATACATTTTAAGTAATTTTAAAATGTATAGGCTTTTTTATAAGATGAAATAATATTTAAAAGAAACACAGTATAAAATTTTCCGTATATTAAATAAAAAAGGAATTAAAATAATAAACACCATAGTATTTGTTAAACTATGGTGTTTATTATTGTTCGAAAAACTACGTTTAGATATGTTAAATTAATACAACTAAGGAATATATGTATATAAATAGGCGTAAATAGCAGTAAAAATTAGATATTAAGTGATATTCTCAATATATAGCTTAAATATGTATTATATAGAATAAAATGGCTATAAATGAATTTGAAAAAATTGCTATATGTATATATAATGAAATTACAAACAAAAAAGAAATAAAACAAACAATAACGAACAAAGAAAAGATAAAAACGATAATTACATATTAAAAATAAATTGTAATTGAAAAAACTTAAGATGAAAGTATAAATTTTTGATAATTTAAATATTAACGTTTTTATATATAATGAATGTATAATTAAATAGTTGAAATTTTATATTTGGGGATGGAGGTAAACATTAGTGTTAAAGGAAGAAAGACATAGAATAATATTAAATAAGGTAAATGAAAAGAAAATAATCAAAATTTGTGATTTAGTAGATGAATTAGAAGCAACTGAAATGACTTTGAGAAGAGATTTAACATATCTAGAAAGTAAAGGATTGCTTATAAGAATTCATGGTGGTGCTAGAAGCAATGATAGTTTTAAAGAAGAGTTATCTCTAAGTGAAAAAAGAAATATAAATATTGATAAGAAATTAGAAATAGCAAAGATTGTTGGAAGTTTAGTAAAAGAAAATGACATTATTTATATAGGGCCAGGAACTACAAATGAACTTATATATGATTATTTAAATGTATCGTATGCAAAAATAGTAACCAATTCATTAAGTGTATTTGAGAAATTTAAAGATGATAGTAGATATGATGTTATTTTAATTGGAGGAAAACTAAGACATAGAAGTAACACATTTATAGGGAATTTTGCCAATGAAATTTGCAAAAAAATGATTGTTGATTTAGCGTTTGTTGGTACTAATGGAATACTTGATAATAGAGTTACAACTCGTAATGAAGATGAAGGAATTTGTCAGAATATAATTTTAGAAAAATCAAAAAAACCATATATTTTATGTGACTCAACTAAATTTGAATTAGAGGATTTTTGTACTTTTTATAAATTAAATAAAGATGTTACGATAATAACTGATTCAAATATATCAAAAGAATTAAAAGATAAATATTTAAAAATATGTAATGTAATAGACAGTATAGAACAATAATACTTAAAAGTATATAAATACTTAGTATATAGCAATTTAGTACAAGCTATATACTAAGTAAAAAAATTAAAATGTTAGAAATATAATATTAAATTATATTTTAAAATACATAAAGGGGAGGATTAGGTTTGAACTTAATTGAAAAAGACTTAATATTCAAAGAAGATTTTGTGAGTTTAGATCAAGCATTTAAATGTTTGAGCAAAAAATTTTTAGAAAGGGGACTAGTTAAAGAAGGGTATTTAGAGGCACTAATGGAAAGAGAAAAAAATTATCCAACAGGAATTGATTTAACAGCTGTATTTCAAGGTTTTCCGAATATAGCAATACCGCATACAGAAAGTAAGTATTGTAATGCAACCAAAGTAATCGTTATCAAGCTTGAAAGAGATATAGTTTCAAAAGATATGATGAATCCTGATAAAGATTTAAATGTTAAATACTTATTTATGATATTAAATAAAGATGGTGGAGAACAATCCAATATATTAGCAAAGATAATGGAGTTTGCTACCAATAAAGAAAATATAAGTATGTTAGCTGCATCAGATTCATTAGATTCAATTTATGATGTAGTTAATAAACTAAATGCATAGTTTAAAAAAATATTTATATATATAAGGAGGAATTTTATTATGATTAAAATTTTAGCAGCTTGTGGTGCAGGAGTAAATTCAAGCCATCAAATTAAAGATGCAATTGAGGAAGAAATGAAGAAGAGAGGTTATCAAGTCATTGCCGATGCAGTAATGATAAAAGATTTAACAGAGGAAATGTTAACTAAATATGATATCTTTACACCTATAACTAAACCAGATACTAGCTTTGAAATAAAAATACCAGTTGTCGAAGCAGGACCAATATTATATAGGATGCCTATGATGAGTAAACCAGTATTTGACGAGGTTGAAAGAGTTATTAAAAGTTTAAATAAAAATTAATATAAAAGGGGATTAATTTGATGAGTACAATAGTAGAGTTAGCCAATAAAATTTTTCAACCAATAATTAATTTAGGAGCAGCTCCAATGATGCTAATAGTATTAACATTATTAGCATTAATAATGAAGGTTAAGTTTTCAAAGGCATTAGAAGGTGGAATCAAGTTGGCAATTGCACTTACAGGTATGGGATCTGTAATAGGAATATTAACAAATGCTTTTTCACCTGCATTGCAACAGTTCGTTAAATCAACAGGAATTCAACTATCAGTAACCGATGTTGGATGGGCTCCTTTAGCAACAATAACATGGGGATCACCATATACATTATTTTTCTTGTTTATTTTAGTTCTTGTAAATATTGCAATGTTAATTTTAAAGAAAACAGATACTTTAGATGTAGACATATTTGATGTTTGGCATTTATCTATAGTTGGACTTTTAGTAATGTACTACTCTAAAAATTTATTTTTAGCAGCATTATTAGTAGTTTTTATAGGAGTTTTAAAATTTATAAATGCAGATTTAATGAAGCCAACATTTAATGATTTATTGAATATGCCTGAATCAAATCCTACTACAACTACACATATGAATTATATGTTAAATCCAATAATAATGGTATTTGATAAGTTGTTTAGTAAATTTTTACCTTTCATAGATAAATACGATTTTGATGCAGCTACTTTGAATAATAGAATTGGATTTTGGGGAAGTAAGTTTGCAATAGGATGTTACTTAGGTGTCTTTGTAGGTATTTTAGGTAAACAAGCACCTCAAAGTATATTTAATTTAGCATTTACAGGTGGTATGTGCTTAGAATTATTCTCATTAATGGGAAGTTGGTTTATAGCAGCTGTTGAACCATTATCACAAGGAATAACCAATTTTATGAGTAATAAATTTGCAGGTAGAAAGTTTAATATAGGTATTGACTGGCCATTTATAGCTTCAAGAGCAGAAATTTGGGCAGCAGCTAATATACTTGCACCAGTAATGCTTTTAGAAGCAGTTGTTTTACCAGGAAATAAAATTTTACCACTTGCAGGAATAATTGCAATGGGTATGACACCAGCACTTTTAGTTGTTACTAGAGGAAAACTTATAAGAATGATAATCATTGGAGCATTGATGTTACCAACATTCTTATGGTCTGGAACTGCAATTTCAGAATTTGTTACCTTTACAGCACAAAAAGTAGGAGCATTCCCAGCAGGATTAGATGCATCTACACTAATAACTCATTCAACTTTGGAAGGACCAATAGAAAAATTTGTTGCAATAGTTGTTGGTAAGTTTGGTCAAAATATAAATTTACAAAATACTTTAATTCTTGTTGTTACATTAGTTGTATACTTAGGATTATTTATGTGGTATGCAAATCAAATGAAGAAGAGAAACAAAGAATATGAAGAAAAAGTGTCAAATTAATAACATCACAGATTGGAGAATTAATTATGAAAGTTTTAATAGGAGCAGATAAAAAAGGATCAATATTAAAAGAACATTTAAAGAATTATTTAGTAAGTAAAGGTTATGAAGTTATAGACAAGACAGAAGATGAAGTTGATTTAGTAGATTCAGCTGATAGAGTCTGCAAAGCAATATTAAACAATGAAGGAGATAGAGGAATACTAATAGATGAATATGGAGCAGGTTCTTTTATGGCAGCTAATAAGCACAAAGGGATTATATGCGCAGAAGTTTCAGATGAACATTCAGCTTATATGACAAGAAGTCACAACAATACTTCAGTTATAGCAATGGGATCTGGAATTGTTGGAACAAAATTAGCAGAAGCTTTAGTAGATAATTATTTAACTTCAGAATATGCTGGTGGAAGACATCAAATAAGAGTAGATATGTTAAATAAAATGTTATAGGAAAAGTAGGAGGAATATAAAATGAAGATATCAGTGGCATGTGACCATATAGTTACAGATAGAAAAATACACATAGTTGAATATTTAACAGCAAAAGGGCATGAAGTTATAGATTGTGGAACTTATGATCATATAAGAACTCATTATGCTATATTTGGGAAAAAAGCAGCTGAAAAAGTTGTTTCAGGAGAAGCAGATTTAGCAGTAGTTCTTTGTGGAACAGGAGTTGGAATAACAACATCAACAGCTAAAGTAGTTGGTACAAGACCAGCATTAGTAAGAGATGTATCTTCAGCTATATATGCTAAAAAACATTTAAATGCAAATGTTATAGGATTTGGTGGAAGAATTACTGGTGTTGGATTAATGGAAAATATAATTGATGCATTTTTAGAGACTAAATTCGAACCAACTGAAGAGGATAAGAAAATTATTGAAAAAATAGATTCAATAGCAAAAAGAAAAGATGACCAATTTAAAAATGATCATTTCTTTGATGAATTTCTAGAAAAATGGGATAGAGGAGAATATCACGACTAATTAATTTATTAGGTAGAATTTTAATATTAAGGAGTGTATCAAGAATGATATTATCAACAAGAGAGATGTTATTAAAAGCACAAAAAGAAGGATATGCAGTTCCAGCTTTTAATATTCATAATTTAGAAACATTACAAGTTGTCGCAGAAACAGCAATGGAAATGAGATCACCTGTAATTATAGCAGGAACACCATCAACAATTGAAGATTATGCAGGACCAGATTATATTAAGGCTATGGCAGAAGTAGCATCTAATAAATACAATATTCCAATAGCCATACATTTAGATCACTTTGAAAATGTTGAGGCAATTAAAAAGGATATCGATATAGGATTTAGATCATGTATGATTGATGCATCAAAATATGAATTTGAAAAAAACATAGAAATCGTAAAAGATGTCGTAGAATATGCTCATAAATTTGATGCAGTTGTAGAAGCTGAACTTGGAAAACTTGGTGGAAGAGAAGATGACATAGAAGTTGATGCTAAAGATGCAATGTACACAAATCCAGACGATGCACTTGAATTTGTAAATAGAACAGGGGTGGATTCTTTAGCAATTGCTATAGGAACAGCTCATGGATTATATAAAGGAGAGCCTAAGCTTGATTTCGAGAGATTAAAAGAAATTAGAGAAAAAGTTAATGTTCCTTTAGTTTTACACGGGGCATCAGATGTACCAGATGAACTTGTAGAAAAAGCAATTTCACTTGGAATATGTAAAGTAAATATTGCAACTGATTTAAAAGTTCCATTTTCTGATGCAGTAAAAGAGTATTTTAAAGAAAATCCAAAATCTAATGATCCGAGAAAATATATGACACCAGGAAAAGAGGCAATGAAAAAGATTGTTGAACATAAAATCAGAGTATGTGGAAGTGAAAATAGATATTAATATATTCATAGATAGAGACAAAAAAGTCCACTATGAAAAAAAATCTTAGGAATAGAATGTCACTAAACCTAAGAAAAAATAAATTTAAAATAAATTTAAAATGTAATTACTATTATATCAAATAAAATAAAATAATAATAGATGGTAAATTAAAAATATAAGAGCGTGGGAAATAATATATCCTACGCTTTTACAAAATTAATAAAAATCTTAATGTTTATTATGATTGAAAATAATTTTTATAAAATGTCACAACAGATTAAAGTATAGTTTTAAATACACTATTAAAAATTATATTTGAAGATTAAATAATTAATATTAAGTAAAAAAATAAAATTTAAGCATAAGAAATAAATAGGAGGAAGGTTAATGATATTAGTTTTAAATTTAAATGCATCTGTAGATAAAAGATATGAGTTAAATGATATAAAAAAAGATACGGTAATGAGAGCTAGAAGTGTAGAGAATACTCCAGGAGGAAAGGGAATACATGTTGCAAATGTATCAACAATATTAAAAGAAGATTGCATTGTAACTGGGTTTGTTGGAGGTAAAAGTGGTGAATTTATAGAGGAAAAACTTAAAGATTATGGTATAAATCAAGATTTTGTAAAAATAAAAGGAGAAACTAGAGAATGTTTAGCATTTATAACAGATGATCTTGTACAAACAGAAATACTTGAGCCAGGTCCAATAGTTAGTGAATATGAACAACAGGAATTTTTACAAAAATATATAGAACTTATAAATAATTGCGATGTCATTGTTGCTTCAGGAAGTTTACCTAAAAATGTTCCAAGTACTTTTTATAGAAATTTAATCGAACTAGCTAATGCACAAAATAAGAAATTTTTATTAGATACTAGTGGGGAAGCATTAAAAGAAGGTATAGAAGGAAAACCTTATTTTATAAAACCTAACAAGGATGAGATAGAAGCGTTAACAGGAAGAAAGATTAGCTCAGTAGAGGATGCCGTAAGAGAAATAAAAGAATTTCATAAAAAGGGTATAAAGTTTGTTATAATTTCATTGGGAAAAGATGGTTCTATAGCTGGAATAAACAATGAATTATATAGAGTTACATTTCCACAAGTAGAAGCAGTTAATCCTGTTGGCTCAGGTGATTCATATGTTGCGGGAATTGCAATTGGAATTCAAAGAAAATATGATGTAAAGGATATACTAAAACTTGCATCAGCATGTGGAACAGCTAATGCATTAGAAAAAGAAACTGGGGTTGTTTCTGAAAGTGTAGTTAAAGAATTATTTGATAAGGTTGAAGTAAATAAAATTATGGAAAAATAAATATTAAATTATTATTGTAGTTTAAATATAAAGTTTAAAGTATTGGAGAGGTTTCACATGATTTATTCATTAGAAAATTCAAAAATTAAGATAACAGCAAGTACTCATGGTGCAGAATTGCATTCAATAACACACAAAGAAGATAATACAGAATATTTATGGAACAGAGACGAAAAATACTGGAAATATAGTTCACCGCATTTATTCCCTATAGTTGGTAAGGTTGTAGATTCTAAATATAGAATTGACGATAACATATACCAATTACCAGCACATGGAATAGCTAGGGTATCTGAATTTGAGTTAGTAGAAAAAACAGATTCTTCTATTAGTTTTAAATTAGATTACTGTGATGAATCGCTTAAAGTATACCCATATAAATTTAGTTTTGAAGTAACTCATACAATTAAGGATAATGGTGTTATCACAACTTATAATGTTAAAAATTTAGATAATAAGGAAATATATTTCTGTGTAGGAGGACATCCAGCATTTATGTGTCCTATTGAAGTAAAAGATAAACTAGAAGATTGTTATCTTGAATTTAATGAAAAAGAAACAATATCAGCATTAATGGTCAATGATGAGGCTTATTTTTTACATAACAGAAAAGACATATTAAATGAATCTAGTATTATTAATTTATCTAAAGATTTATTTAAACAAGGTGTATTAACTTTTGATAATCTTAAATCAAATAAGATATCAATAAAATCGAAAAATAATAATAAAGTTTTAACTGTAGATTTTGGTGAATTTGATTATATAGCAATATGGGCGCCTGAAAAAGGAGCACCATTTGTTTGTATAGAACCTTGGTTTGGCCATGCTGATTATGTTGATTTTAATGGTCAATTTAAGGATAAAGAAGGAATTGTTAAATTAGAAGAAGGAAAAGAATTTTCAGCATCTTATAAGATTTATGTGAAATAAAATTAAATTCTTTTATTCAAAAGCTGCAAAATTCTAAAAGGCTAGATATTGTATTCAAAAATATCTAGCCTTAAAATTAGTTTACTTATTCTTCACAGACATCAACTGCTTTCATTTCACCAGTAATAGAATCCATAACATATCCTGAAACATGTATATCCTTTGGAATTAATGGATGCATACGTAACATTTCTACTGTTTTTTCAACAGATACTTCAACAGATTCAAATCCTCGTAGCCATTGGTTAAAATCAATTCCGCAATATTTAATCATATCAATTTGTTCTTGTGAGATTCCTCTATCAAGCATATGTTTAATCATACTTTCGCTATTGATGTTTTGAACGCCACAATCAGTATGACCAATTACCAT
The DNA here is from genome assembly GCF_006742065.1 of Clostridium butyricum. NCBI lineage: Bacteria > Bacillati > Bacillota > Clostridia > Eubacteriales > Clostridiaceae > Clostridium > Clostridium butyricum. The sequence goes on from NZ_AP019716.1 coordinate 310,963, forward strand.
AATGTTTTCTACACCAAGTTCAAATATTGCTATTAATAAACTTCTAACAACACTACCAAAAGGATTTGAAATTATTCCACCAGCATTTTTGATTATTTTTATGTCTCCATTTTTAAATCCTAAAGATGCTGGAAGTAACTCCATTAATCTAGTATCCATACATGTTAATATTGCTATTTTTTTTTCGGGATATTTAGTTGTTTTGTATTTTTCATACTCACGTTTTTCAACAAATTCTTTGTTGTATTTTAGCATTTCATTCATAATTTTAATTCTCCTTTATAGCAAAAATGTAGATTTTTTTATATAAATTTAACTAATTTATATAATTTTAGTGTGAATTTTGAGACTACGTAAATTTATTAAACATATTATACCATAATTAATATTAAGTGTACTTATATTTTGTATAATTAAATTTTGCTCATATTTAGTAAAATTTTTTATTTATTCAAATTTTAATGATATTTTGCAATACTTTGATTATAATTATATAAGGATTAGTTAATAAGAGTAACAGGGGGATTTTCTTAATGAATAAGAAACAGATTATAGGTCTTATAGTGGCAGCAGTAGCATTTATCTGTGTAAGCGGATCAAGTGTACTTATAAATTCATATTCGAGCAATATTGCAAAGGAATCAGAAGAATCACTAAAAGCAGTAGCGTTATCTAGCGATGTAAGTCTTCCATCAGAAGAATTTGTAGGAGTTGTTAAGGTAGAAGGTACAATTCAAAGTTCATCAGGGAGTGATAGTATATTCTCTACACCACAAGGGTACAATCATAAAAAAACTTTAAGTTATATTGATTCAATGATTAAATCAAATAGCAATAAAGGAATAATTTTATATGTAAATAGCCCAGGTGGTGGAGTTTATGAATCTGATGAGCTTTATCTAAAATTAAAAGAGTATAAAGAAAAGACAGGAAGACCAGTTTGGACATATATGAGCAGCCGTGCATGTTCAGGTGGATATTATATTTCTATGGCTTCTGATAAGATTTATGCAAATAGAAATTGCTGGACGGGTTCTATTGGTGTTATTACTTCACTTGTAAATGTAAAAGGATTATATGATAAACTTGGAATAGAAGAAATAGATATTACAAGTGGTCCTAATAAAGCTATGGGATCATCAGGTCGAGAAATGACAGATGAACAAAGAGCCATACTTCAAAGTCTTGTAGATGAAGCTTATGACCAGTTTGCTGGAATTGTAGCAGAAGGAAGACATATGGATATTGAAACTGTAAAACCGATTGCGGACGGTCGTGTCTACTCAGCAAATCAAGCACTTCAATTAGGATTAATTGATAATGTTGATACTTATGATAATATGCAAAAGGATATGCTTGACTATATCGGAAGTGACGTTACGGTATATACACCAGAAGTTCAAGAAAATGTATTTTCATCATTATTTTCAAAGATGGAAGGAATAAAGAGTAAATCTGATGCACAGGTAATTTCAGATTACTTAGAAAAAGCAGGTAATGGAGGCTTGATGTATTATGCTGAACAATAATAATCAGGAAGTTTTATATGCAGGTTTTTTTGTAAGGTTATGGGCATATATTATTGACTGCGTTATTGTAGGATGTGCAATGCTTGTAATAAGAATACCAATGTTTATAATTGCTTTAATATATCCAGATGCTTTTTTATTTAAACATATATTGTTTAGGTTTTCTATAATTGATATAGCTATTTATTTATTTACTGTTTCGTATTTTATATTTATGACTTATAGATATGGTGCTACATTTGGTAAAATGGTTATGAAAATAAGAGTTTATAAAGAAAATGAAGAAAGACTTTCTATTATAGATGTAATATATAGAGAAACAATTGGAAGATATTTAAGTAGTCTGATTTTATGTATAGGATATATTTTTATTGGGATAGATAATAGAAAAAGAGCATTACATGATATGTTATGTGATACCGTGGTATTATATAATTTTAATGTCAAACAACAAAAACCTGTTTGTGATATAGTTTCAATTCCAGAAAAGAATGAAGATACGCAAGGCAGTGTATAATAAATAAAAATTTGTTTATAGCTTATTAAAGTATTGATTACTTAAAAATAGCATGTGTACTTAATTTATGTAAGAACACATGCTATTTTTATTTATTATTTAATTTTATCATATACTATTGGATCAATAAATCCAAAAGTTATTTTATCATTTTTATAAAAAACTTCACTTACAGATAGAGTATTTTTAGTAACTGTTTCTTTTAAAACAAATTTAGTTTCTGGTGTAAAAAAGCTTATACTTTCTCCAGTAAAAACTCCATTATTTTCTGTATAAATCATAGGAGTAAACTTTTCAGATTTTTGAAGTTGATTATAATCCATAGTTAAGTCATGGTTATCATTTCTAAAATCCTCTTTTGAAATTCCAGAAGGAAGTTCATATGAAGTCAAAACTATATTTTTATTTTCATTAAGTGTAAAAAGGAAAAGATGTGGAAGTATATTTTTAAAAGTTCCTTGTTCGTAGTAACTTTCCTCAATAATAAAATATCCATTGAAATCTTTAGGAAGATTATTAATTTTATGATTGCAAATTCCATTTATATGTTTTGCTTTGGGATGAATTATTTTACCTTGTTTTTCCTCTTGAATAATTTGATTGTCATTGTTAAATTCCCCACATAATTGTTCTGTAAATTTAGATAAAATATCCATATATTTAGCTCCTTTCATCACTTTATAAAATTTCCACATTACAGAAGAAATTTTAATATATCAGTTTATGTAAAATTATATATACACTATATCAATATTTTTTTTAAAAGTACATTACCATATAACAATTTTATTAAAATAAAAAATACATAATTTATATACAAAAAAAATAAAAAATGTACAAATGTTTATGGAAATTAATTGATAAAATAAAGTTGAAATTAAACGCAAGCGTTTTCATTAATTAGAAAAAAATAGTATTTAAGATAGAAAAGTATAGAAGTTAGGAGAGATTAATTATGGTAGAAAAGAATTTAGAAAAAATATTAAATGAGAAATTTGATAAGAAATTAAGTACAGCAACTAATGAGGAAATTTACTCTGCATTACTACATTTAACAAAAGCAGAATCAAAAGAAAAAGGTACAAATAAAGGTAGTAAAAAATTATACTACATTTCAGCAGAATTTTTAATTGGTAAATTATTATCTAATAATTTAATAAATTTAGGGTTATATGATGAAGTTAAAAAAGTATTATCTGAAAATGGTAAAGATTTAACTGAAATTGAAGAAATGGAGTTAGAACCTTCATTAGGTAATGGTGGTCTTGGAAGACTTGCAGCTTGTTTCTTAGATTCAATTGCAACTTTAGGATTAAATGGTGATGGTGTTGGACTAAATTATCATTTTGGATTATTTCAACAAGTATTTGAAGACAACAAGCAAAAAGCTTTTAAGAACCCATGGTTAACAGATGAAAGCTGGCTAAATAAAACTGATATTAAATTTGAAGTTCCATTTGGAGGATTTAAAGTATCTTCAACTTTATACGATATTGATGTAACTGGATATGACAAGCCTTGTAATAAATTAAGATTATTTGATATAGATACAGTTGATGAATCTCTTGTAGGAGAAGGAATTGATTTTGATAAGACTGATATAGAAAAGAATCTAACTTTATTCTTATATCCAGATGATAGTGATGATGCAGGTAGAATATTAAGAGTTTATCAACAATACTTTATGGTAAGTAATGCAGCTCAATTAATATTACTTGAAGCTGAAGAAAATGGATATGATCTTCATAAATTACATGAACATGTAGCAGTTCAAATTAATGATACACATCCATCTATGGTAATTCCAGAATTAATAAGATTATTAGGTCAAAAGGGTATAGGAATGGATGAAGCTATTGATATAGTTACTAAGACATGTGCTTATACTAACCATACAATACTTGCAGAAGCATTAGAAAAATGGCCAATAGACTACTTAGAAAAAGCAGTTCCACAATTAATGCCAATAATAAGAGAATTAGATAATAGAGTAAAAGCTAAATATGACGATGAAAAAGTTTATATTATAGATGATGAAAAAAGAGTTCATATGGCTCATATGGATATACATTACGGATATAGTGTAAATGGTGTTGCAGCACTTCATACAGAAATATTAAAAGATGAAGAATTAAAGCCATTCTTTGATATATATCCAGAAAGATTTAACAATAAGACAAATGGTATTACATTTAGAAGATGGTTATTACACTGTAATAATGAATTAACAGATTTCATAACTGAGCTTATTGGTGATGACTATAAGAAAAATGCTGATAAGTTAGAAGAATTATCTAAATTCATTGATGATAAGAAGGTATTAACTAGACTTGAACAAATCAAAAAGAACAATAAAATTGCTTTAAAGAAATATTTAAAAGAAACTCAAAATTTAGAACTTAATGAAAACTCTATATTTGATATTCAAATTAAGAGACTTCACGAATATAAGAGACAACAAATGAATGTTTTATATATAATTAATAAATATCTAGAAATTAAGAGTGGTAAAATACCTACAACTCCAATTACTATGATATTTGGAGCTAAGGCTGCACCAGCTTATGTAATTGCACAAGATATTATTCATACAATCTTATGTTTACAAGAAATAATTGATAAAGATCCAGAAGTTAATAAATATTTAAATGTATTTATGGTTGAAAATTATAATGTAACTAAAGCTTCTAAATTAATCCCAGCATGTGATGTTTCAGAACAAATTTCTCTTGCATCAAAAGAAGCTTCAGGTACTGGTAACATGAAGTTTATGTTAAATGGTGCATTAACTCTTGGAACAGAAGATGGTGCAAATGTTGAAATTCATCAATTAGTTGGAGATGATAATATCTATATCTTTGGTGAATCTTCAGAAGAAGTTATAGAACATTATAAGAATGCAGATTATGTTTCAAAAGAATACTATGAAAAAGAAAATATTAAAGAATTAGTTGATTTCATTATAAGTGATGAAATGCTTGAAGTTGGAGATAAGGAAAACTTAACTAGACTTCATAAAGAGTTAATAAACAAAGATTGGTTTATGACATTATTAGATATTGAAGATTATATTAAGACTAAGGATAGAGTATTTAAGGATTATGAAGACAGAGAAGCTTGGAATAAGAAAGTATTAATAAACATAAGTAAGGCAGGATTCTTCTCTTCTGACCGTACAATAGCTCAATACAATGATGATATATGGCATTTATAATTTATAGAATGCATATTGGAAAAAGCTAATTAACATTTGTAAAGAACTCAATTCATGGCTACAATTTTAATAACCTATAATATAGGTTAAATAATAAATACCTCATTAAGCTTCTCGCTTAATGAGGTATTTTTTAGCCAAAATTTTCATTTCTATATTTTGAAGGGGATACACCTGTGAATTGTTTGAATACTCTATAGAAATGACTCTGATCATGGAAACCAAGACGAAGACTTATATCTAATACACTATCATTGGTGGTTTTTAAAAGAACTTCTGCACGTTCTATGCGTATTTTTTTTGCATAATTCATAATTGTTATTCCCATATGCTTTTTAAAGCAGTCTGATATATAACCTTCAGAAAGATTCAGTTCACTTGCAAGTTTTTTTAATGAAATTTTACTTTCTATATTTAGATGAAGATGTTTTAGTATTCGATTTATTACAAAACTGTTAGTAACTTCAGTATCATTAATTAAAAGATTAAGATAAGTATCCACCATTTCAAGTTCAATTTCTTGAAGTTTTTTTACTGAATTAATAGATGTAATTTGTTTGTAAAATTTATTATAGGTAGGATGGAGGTATTTTGTTGCTATCCCATTTTTTATTACTTCTTTTGAAAAAATAGCATTCCATATAAAAAGTTCTACTTTTTTCTCATTAGTTGATATTTCATCAATGAGTTCGTTTTTATGTTTAGTTTTTACGATATGGATAATTTCGGGCTTATCATGAAGTTCAATTAAGAATGAAATTTTATTACTGAAAATATTAAGATCTGATAAAAAAGTATCTTCCATAAGTCTAACACCTCTTTCAAAATTTTACCTATTTCTATAAAAACATATTGTATATATACATATTATATGAGATATATACAATAATTAGCAATAGTATCTGTTATAATAATCTCATAAAGAACAGTTAAGGTTTAGTAACTTTCTTACCCGGGGATGTTATAGATACTAGCCAAAGTTATATTAATTTTGGAGGCGAATAAAAGATGAACAAATATGCAGTATATCATGTTACAGAGGCACCATATTCATATTCAAAGGATATAAATACATTAACTTTAAGAGTAAGAGCGGCAAAAGATGATATTAAAAAATGTATTGTTTATTATAAGGATAAGTACCTAGATAATAGTCCATATGAGGAAAAGGAGATGATTCTTGCTGCTAAATGTGAACTATTTGAATATTTTCAAACTGATATAAGTATTTTTAGAAATAGGTATCAATATTATTTTAAAATGATAGATTATAATGAAAATACACATTATTTAACTGAACGAGGAGTAAAGGATGATGACAGCTTAATATATCCTTATATCTTTCCATATATAGCAACTGAGGATGTTTATGAGGATGTAAAATGGATGCAGGAGTCTGTGGTCTATCAAATTTTTCCAGAAAGGTTTTGTAATGGAGATGAAAGTATAAATCCAGAAGGTACTCTTCCATGGGGAAAGGAAGAAAATTTAAACTATTATTCAAGATATGGTGGAGATATAAAGGGAATTACAAAAAGATTAGATTATTTAGAGGAATTAGGAATTGATACAATTTATCTTACACCAATATTTAAATCTAAAACAGCACATAAATATGATACTAGTGATTATTTCAATATTGATCCGCAATTTGGAACTGTTGATGATGTAAGGGAATTAGTAGATAATGCTCATGAAAAGGGGATTAAAATAATACTTGATGCCGTGTTTAATCATTCTGGTGAAGACTTCTTTGCATTTAAAGATTTACTTGAAAACCAGAAGAAATCTAAATATAAAGATTGGTATTTTATTGATAGCTATCCTGTTTCAATGGAAAATGAAAACTATTACACATTTGGACACAGACATTTTAATATGCCTAAATTAAATACTAATAATGAAGAAGTTAAAGAGTATTTATTAAAAGTAGGTGAATATTGGGTAAAAGAGATAGGAATAGATGGATGGCGTTTAGATGTATGTGATGAAATAGGACATGATTTTTGGAGAGCATTTAGAAAGCGAATAAAACATGTTAATAAAAATGCAGTGATAATTGGAGAAATAATGCATGAAGCAAATTCTTTTTTAAAGGGGGATCAGCTTGATAGTATTATGAATTATCCATTTAAAAATGCAGTTACAGATTTTTTTGCAAAAAGATCAATAAGTAGCTGTGAGTTTTCAGATATTTTAGCAAGTAATAGGATGTTATATATGGATTCTGTTACAAAGCAGATGTGGAATTTAATAGATAGTCATGATACAAAAAGATTTTTATCAGAATGTAATGATAATGTGACATTTATGAAATTAGCAGTTGCTTTCCAATTTACTTATTTAGGGGTTCCGTATATTTATTATGGTGATGAAATAGGGATGAATGGTGGAGATGATCCATTTAATAGAAGATGTATGATATGGGAAAAAGAAAATCAAAATAAAGATATGTTTGAATATTTTAAAAAGCTTATAAAAATAAGAAAAGATAATAAAGCTCTTATTTATGGAGAGTATAAAGAACTTTGCTGTGAAGATAATCTTATTGCATTTGAAAGAAATTATAATGATGAGCATATTGTAGTATTTATTAATAATAATAATGAAGATAAAAAATTTATAAATGCTTATGAGTTAAGTGGAACAGATATTATGAATGGACAACAAATTGAAAAATCTTTAGAAATTGATATTGACAAAATGAGTATAAAAATAATAAAAATAAATAATAAATAATTTAAAAATAAATTTGATTTTGAAAAGAGACATTAATTATAAAAAATGTCTCTTTTTATTTATAATACAATACTGTTCTATTAAAAATATATAAATAATATTGTGAAAAATTAAAGACTATTATTTTTAATTTCTTTTAAAATAAAAGTGATGATATAAACAACAATATATTTTAAAAATCGAGCAATATTTACAAATGATAATGTGTTTATAAATTAGTAAATCCTTGATTTTCATATTAAAAATATAGTAAGATAATAATGATTGCTTTAAAAATAGCACATATGTTGCTATTTTATATTACTAAAGATTTAAGAAAAATTAGGTTTTTATTAATATAAAAGGAATAGAAAACAGTACAAAAGATAAACATATTATTAAGCAAAATTTTAATAATAAATTAGTTTAATAATATAAATTTACACACGATAAAATGGAGGGAAAAACATGTATAGTAGTGATATTGATGTTATTACTAAAATGGCTGAAAAAAAGGCCAGAAATGCAAATGAAAAGACAGGAAAATATTTAGGAAGAGCTGTTGTTACTGGATTTTATATATTAGTAGCAATTATTCTTTCATATACAACAGGAGCGATTCTTTATCCTAAATACCCTGAAGTTTCTAAAGTAATTATTGCGGCAACATTCTGTTTTGCCATAGCGTTAATAGTATTTTTAAGTGGAGAGCTATTTACAGGTAATAATTTTGTAATGGCAGTAGGGTTATTTAAAGGGAAAGTTAGTGTTAGTTCTACATTAAAGGTATGGATTTACACATTTTTAGGAAATGCAGTAGGTCTTATTATATTTGCCTATTTGTTTATTAAAAGTGGAGCTTCTTTCACTCCGATTCAGCATTATATAGAATCTGTTGCGTATGCTAAATTAGAGTTACCAGCTTATCAAATGTTTTTAAGAGGTTTGTTATGTAACTTTATAGTTTGCTTAGCTTATTTATCAGGAATTAAGATGAAGTCAGAAAGCGGAAAGTTAATAATGATGTTCTTCTCTGTATTTGCATTTATTATTGCAGGATTTGAACATAGTATTGCTAACGTTGGTGTATTTTCTATAGCTTATTTTGCATTAGGTGGATTACCAATGGCGCTAGTATTCAAGAACTTATTCTTTGTTGTTTTAGGAAATATAATTGGTGGAGGCCTACTATTAGGCGGTTCATTAGTATATATAAGTACAGATGAAGAACATTAAAATTTAATTAGAAATAAAAGTGATATGATGTTAGAGTTAATTTTCATATTGCTTTTATTTTTTTATAGAAAAATATTTTTATTATAAGACATTTAGACCTAGCATTAAATTTTAAGGCTGGGTCTAAATTTATTGAATCAAATAGTAATAGAATAATTAATTTATATAAGAGAAGATAATTTTAGACAGTTGATATATACTAATGATAAAATATAATAAGAAATTTTATTTATGATCGATAAATAATTTAGTTAATAAAAGATGGTGAGCTAATGATTAAAGTAAAATTAGAAATAAATAAAAATAGAAAAATAATTTTTAAAGTTAAAGTAGATGAAAAAGATAGAAATAATATTTTTTTCAAAAGAGCTATAATTGAAGGAAAACCACTAAAAAAGGGTGCAAGATATAATTATGAAATTCCTCTTAGATTTTTTATACCTATATGTAGTAATGTGGGAGAAAATCAATTAATTATAGATAAAAACAGTATATTATCATACTTAGAGTTTTCGGATTATTATGATGAGAATTACTATACAGAAGTAATAGCTGATGCAAGATATATGAAGAAATGGAGAGAAGAGGGATGTCCAGATATTTATAAAATAACAATTGATCCTGAAACTTTGAAAGTAAAGAAAGAAATTGCATTTAAAAAGCCACGTATGTCTTTAAACACTATAGATATTTGATAAATATGGAGATGAGTATGTACTATGGAACAAATTTATATAAAAAAGAAAAACCTTAGACAAGATATTCTTAACATAAGAAATAATATGAATGAAAGTCAAAAGAAAGATAAAGATAACTTTATTAGAGAAAAATTTTTAAAAAGTGAGTATTATAAAAAGTCTAATAAAATATTTATTTATATATCATACAGTTCGGAAATAAACACAATAGAAATCATTAATAAAGCATTGGATGATGGTAAAAAGATTTTTGTTCCAAGAACGATTTTTAAGACCAAAGTAATGGATGCAGTAAAAATTAATTCATTAAATAATTTGAAAAAAGATAGATATGGTATACCTGAACCGGCATTGCATGAGCCACATATTGATCCAGATGAACTTGATTTAATAGTTGTTCCTGGTGTTGCCTTTGATAAAGAAGGTGGAAGAATGGGGTACGGTGCAGGATATTATGATAGATACTTTAAAAAGATTTCTGAGGAAAGAAAAGAAGAAATAAAAAAAGTAGCATTGGCATATGATTTTCAAGTTATTGAAGAAGTACCTATGGACAAGCAAGATGTTAAAATTGACTGTATTATAACAGAAAAACAAATTATTAAATAATAGTATTATTGAAGGTGAAATAAAGCTATGAAATACAATGAAAGTAATTTTACTTATTTAAAATTAACTACTTTAAATAAATATTATCAATACTTATTAAAAGCAGAGTGTGCGTGTGAAGATTTTCCTAAGATGACTAAAATAATAGCAAGGAGAGTAGTTGATGCATTTGTAAGGGAGTTATCAATTTCTTATGGAATTAATTCTAATATTGCTACAGGTCAAATGGTTAAAATGCTGCGATACAATGAAGAATTTTCAATTCCTGAAGAAATATATGATTATATTCAAATAATAAGAGTGAATGGAATAGGAATAACCTTGTATAGAAGCAGAGAGAAAAGAATAGAGAAGCATCCAATTGAAATTCTGGAATTAATCCATAGGATTTTTTGTTGGTATTTAAGAATAAAAGAAACTGAAACCATAAGTAAATTTATAGATTTAAGTTTTAAGGCACCAAAAACTATTGAATTTGAAAAAAATGAATTAAAAAAGATAAAGAGAGATATTCAATTAAAAAATAATCAGATTAATAATTTAAGAGAAAAGATTATTGAACTTGCAATGAACTCAAAAAGTGTAGGTGAACTTAATAGGATTATAATAGCTATTAAACAAGAAAAAGAAGAATTAGAAAAACAAGAATCATTTTTTACAGAAGTAATAAATTCTCATAAATATGAAATAGAAGAAGTACATAAGATATATGAAAGAGAAATACGAGAAGTTGATTTAGTAAAGGACGAATGTGTTGAGAATCATAGATTACTTGCTAAAAAAGAAAGTCTTTTAGTAAGAGCGGAGCTTGATAAACAACAAATAAGATCAATAATTGATAATCTTGAGGAAGATGAAGATATTATTAATAAAAGAAAAGATAATATTGAAAAACAGCTTGAGTCTATTAGATTATCATATGAAAAGTCTTTAGGTTTAACTAATAGATATCAAGATGAAAGTGAAACAATAATTTTTACTTATGATGATAATTTAAAAAAGTTACTAAGTAATGACAAGTCAGAAATAATTTCAGAGTTAAATTTTGAAGATAGTAAATTTTATAATAAAATAACAGAATATAATAAATTAATTGAAGATACAAAGAAAAAAATCACTTTATTCAAAGGAATACTTGATGATAGAATTAGACATTTAGTAAAATATGATGATTTTTACAATGCCTTTTTAAATCTTAATGGTAATAAATTAAGAATTTTGTATAGTATGGTAAGCAATTGGAATAAGAATAATTCAAATATACTATCTAAATCGAAAGAGTGGTTATTAAATCGAAGCAATGAGGAATCACTTTTAGATATGGTAAATAAAACATTAGAAGAGATAAAAAGTCTTTCGGATGATCAAATTAAATTATCATTGTATTATAAAGTTTTAAGGATTTCTAGTGTTCAGATTAAAAATATATGTAATAGAAAAAACTTTATTAAAGCTGTAGATAGTATGGTTCAAAGTGCATATGTTACTTTATTAGAAAATAAAGATTTTAACTACTATTTGTCAAAGACTCATTCTATCAAAGTATGTTATATGAAAAAAGTAATTGAAAAGCTAAAAAGCAGATATAAAAATATAAAGATAAAAGACGAATTAGTATATAGGATATATGATGAGATTGTTAAAATAAGTTTTAAAAATGAAGTTTATTTTACAGAATCATTAAAGATCGATGTTAAAAATGAGCACGCTTTAAAAAATTCTATAAAGAAACAGCCTTTTGATTTTTTATCAATAATTATTGAAGTTGGTGAAGAAGCTGATTACAAGTTTGTATATGGAATTATTTTTGAAATATTAAAAGATATTACAGTTAATAATTATAATACTACAGGAGAGCAACTTTCTTTAGAAAAATTTTTGACAGGTTCTTTCAGAATTATGCTATTTATATCTAGTAATGATGTATTAAATAGTAGGGACTTAGAAGAAGTAATTGTCTTATTTGTTGGTGAAGTTCTGATAAGTGATTCAATAATTAATTACGATAAAATTGATTTTGATAGCTACAATAGAATGATTGAAGTGTGGAAAAGTAAACAGATTTTTTATAAAGATAAGCTTAATGAGAAAAATGATATTGATAATGAATTAGAGGCTATAATGGATGAAAAGCTTAATCTTGAAAGTAATATAGAAGCCTTAAATAGTGAGGAAAAAACATTGAAACAAAAGTATGCAAGTTATGAAGAAGAGTTTAAGCATATGGTGTTTTCATCAGAAAAAAGTAATGTTCTTGAGTCCTATGGAAAATACAAAGAATTTAAGAGTAAAATGCAAGAATCAAGAAGTTCTAATAATATAAGTAGCGAAAGTTCAATAATAGAAACATGGGTTGAACAGGCATCAAAGATGATAAATGAATCAAATTTGGCACAATCAGAAATAAAGCTTATAGAAGAAGCCAAGAAAAGTGGATTTTTTGAAAGGGAGTTAAAAGTATTTACTGATCTTAAAGAATGGCTCAAAGATATTGAAAATGATCTTTATAATAATAGAAAAATACTTAGAGAAAAAGAAGAAGAATTTTCTTTAATGAAATCAAAAGCAGAGAAGTTAAGTGAATATTTAGATACACTCAAAGAAATATATCCCGATATTGAGTAATATTTATAATTTTAAATTCACTAATTTTCATTATTGGAGTATAATTATATTAATTTGATTAAAATTTTTACAATGTTAATATACATTGTAAAAATATGAAGTGAAAAATTATATGATTAACATTTTAAGGGGGCTTAAACATATGAAAATTGAAACTAAATGCTTACATGAGGGTTATAAGCCAAAAAATGGTGAACCTGTAGCACTACCTATTTATCAAAGTACAACGTACAGATATGATAATACAGATGAAATTGGAAAGTTATTTGATTTAACAGCTGATGGTCATATGTATTCACGTATATCAAATCCGACAGTAGGAGCTGTTGAAGAAAAAATAGCTTCTTTAGAAGGAGGAATTGGTGCACTTTGTACAACATCAGGTCAAGCAGCTTCACTTATAAGTGTATTGAATATTATGGGGGCAGGAGATCATATTGTAAGTGCAGCGACTATATATGGTGGAACAATCAATCTTTTTGCAGTTACACTTAAAAAATTTGGTATAGAGTGTACGTTTGTTGATGCAGATGCAAGTGAAGAAGAAATTCAAAAAGCATTCAGACCAAATACAAAAGCTGTATTTGGAGAAACAATTGCAAATCCTGCCATATGTATATTCGATATTGAAAAGTTTGCAAAGATTGCACATAAGAACAATGTTCCTCTTATTATAGATAATACATTTGCCACTCCGGTTCTATGTAGACCTATTGAATTTGGAGCAGATATAGTTGTTCATTCGACTACAAAGTATATGGATGGTCATGCTGTACAAATTGGCGGAGTAATTGTTGATAGTGGTAATTTTGATTGGACAAATGGAAAATTTCCAGAGTTTACACAACCAGATGAATCTTATCACGGAATAGTGTATACAGAGAAATTTGGAAAAGCAGCATACATAACAAAGGCAAGAGTTCAGCTTATGAGAGATTTAGGCATGTATCCATCAGCTCAAGCAGCTTTTCTTCTAAACCTTGGCTTAGAAACACTTCCAGTGAGAATAGAAAAACACTGCAGAAATGCAGAAAAAATTGCAGAATATTTAAATTCTCATGAAAAGATAGAGTTTGTTAATTATCCAACTCTTTCAGATAATAAATATTATGATATAGCTAAAAAGTATCTTCCAAATGGATGTAGTGGAGTAGTTTCTTTTTCAATAAAGGGAAGTAGGGAGGATGCAATAAGATTTATGGATAGCTTAAAGTTATGCGAAAATGTAGTTCATGTTGCAGATATACGTACATGCGTGCTTCATCCAGCAAGTGCTACACATCGTCAATTAAATGATGAACAGCTTGTTGCAGCAGGTATAACTCCAGGGCTTGTAAGATTATCCGTTGGTCTTGAGAATATTGATGATATAATTGGAGATGTAAAACAAGCATTAGAGCAAGTTTAAGATTAGTATAATTAAAAGAACTTAGTGTATATACTAAGTTCTTTTTAATTATATTATTATAAAAATTTATTATCTTTCTTTGTTAGCAACTTCAGATACGATTCTGTCTACGAATGCATTTAAGTCCATAGCACCTTCATCATCGTTCTTTCTGCTTCTTACAGAAACCTGATTATTTTCAGCTTCTTTTTCACCAACAACTAAGATATATGGAGTTCTTTCAAGTCTAGCTTCTCTAATTTTGTAACCAATTTTTTCAGCTCTGTAGTCAGTCTCAACTCTTATACCTTTATCTTTTAATGCTTTAGTTACCTTTTCAGCATAATCATTATATTTATCTGAAAGTGGTAAAATTTTAGCTTGAACTGGAGATAACCATGTTGGGAATGCACCAGCATATTCTTCTATAAGCATTGCAAGTGTTCTTTCATAACATCCGATTGATGATCTATGAATGATGTAAGGACGTTTCTTTTCACCATTCTTATCAATGTATGTCATATCAAATCTTTCAGCTAAAGCAAAGTCGATTTGTACTGTGAATAAAGTATCTTCTTTTCCGTGTACATTTCTGAATTGTAAGTCAAGCTTTGGACCATAGAATGCTGCTTCATCATCAGCTTCAACATAGTTTATTTTTAAGTGGTCTAATATATTTCTCATAGTATCTTGAGTGTGGTTCCAAGCATCAGGATCATTAATATATTTTTCTGTATTGTTTGGATCCCATTTTGAGAATCTATAAGTTATCTTTTCAGCAATTCCTAGAGTTCCCATAAGGTATTGAATTAATTCAACAACTCCCTTGAATTCTTCTTCTAATTGTTCTGGTGTAACAATTAAGTGTCCGTCAGCTAATGTAAATTGTCTAACTCTTATAAGACCATGCATTTCTCCAGATGCTTCATTTCTGAATAGAGTAGAAGTTTCTGCATAACGTATAGGAAGATCTCTATAGCTGTGTTGTTCAGCATTGTAAATAGTATATTGGAAAGGACAAGTCATTGGTCTTAATGCGAAAACTTCATCATCCTTTTCTTCATCACCTAATACAAACATACCATCTTTATAATGATCCCAGTGTCCTGAAACCTTGTATAAATCACTCTTAGCCATAAGTGGAGTTTTAGTTAAAACATAACCTCTTTTTTCTTCTTCATCTTCAACCCATCTTTGAAGAGTTTGAACGATTTTAGCTCCTTTTGGCATTAATAGTGGAAGACCTTGACCAACCTTCTCGTCAGTAGTGAATAATTTTAATTCTCTTCCTAATTTGTTATGATCTCTTTTCTTAGCTTCTTCTAAAGCTTCTAAGAATTCATCAAGTTCAGCTTTCTTTAAGAATGCAGTTCCATAGATTCTTGTAAGCATTTTGTTCTTTTCGTTACCTTTCCAGTAAGCACCAGCACTTCTAGTAAGCTTTATAGCTTTGATGTTCTTTAACGACATAACGTGAGGTCCAGCACATAAATCAGTGAAATCACCAATTTTGTAGAATGAAATAATTTCATCTTCAGGAAGATCATTAATTAACTCTACCTTGTATGGTTCATCTTTCATTAATTCTAAAGCTTCGTCTCTTGGAAGTTCAAATTTTTCAATTGAAGGATTTTCTTTTATTATTTTTTTCATTTCTGCTTCTAATTTTTCTAAATCAGCAGATGTGAAAGCAGTATCTCTATCGAAATCATAGTAAAATCCAGTAGCAATAGAAGGCCCAATTGCTAATTTAGTTTCAGGGAATAGTCTTTTTACAGCATAAGCTAAAACGTGAGATATACTATGTCTTACAGCATCCTTTCCTTCTTGTGAATCGAATGTACAAATACTTAATTCTACATCTTCATTAACTATTGTTCTAAGGTCGCAAACCTTTCCGTTTATTGTTCCACAAAAAGCATTTCTAGCAAGGCCTTCGCTGATTGATTTAGCAATGTCTAAAACTGATACACCAGCTTCAAATTCTTTAACAGATCCATCTTTTAAAGTAACTTTAATCATTTTAAATCTCCTCTCAATATGTAAGTGAATTATTTTTATATTTATTAATTTAAGTTTGTTTAAACTTAAATATTGTTACAAAATGAAAATAAAAAAACTCCATCTCTAAAACTATAGAGACGAAGTAATATCCGTGGTTCCACTCTAATTACCTGAAGAAAGATATAAACTTAATATAAATTATAAAAATATAATTTATATAGTTAAATACCTTAAAATAGGTCACTTGAAATTATCGTAACGTGATAATAACGGGTCTTATTAGGACCACTCAGAGGTGGTTTTCAGTCTAAAGTTATTTAAGAATACTCACACCAGTGTATTCTCTCTCTGAAAAATAAGATTTTAGCTTACTGTCCTCATCAACGTGTTATCTTATAATAAATACAATTATAATGATTGATTTTTTCTATGTCAACAATATAATACAAAAAAGTAATTGGATATATTTATTATATTTATAAATTCATTACAATATGTGTAGACTAAAAAAATAAAAAATATAAATTATATAGGCAAAAACTGTTGAAAAAGTAAAAACGAAAATCATTGATTTTAAAGATTAGAGTTGTATAATAATGTTATGCAGATGTGGCGGAATTGGCAGACGCACTAGACTTAGGATCTAGCGCCAATTGGTGTAAGGGTTCGACTCCCTTCATCTGCACCATTGTTAAAAATTAAAAGTGCTCTGATACAAAATACTTATAATTTTGTTGTACGATTTTTTTATAAATAAAGCATCATTCTTTTTGAAAATTAAGAATGATGCTTTTTATATTATACTTCCATATTTCGTATTAAATTGTCTAAGGTTAAATTAACGATCATTTCTTCTGTATAAAATTTCTCGCCCATTATTTTGAATATTATGTCTGTTTTTTTATAGCCTTCTTTATATAATTTAAGATTTTTAGTTATTCTTTTTAAAGTATTATTAGGTATTTTTAATTCTGAAGCCAGCTCTTTAAAGTAGTAATAATCCTTTGGAAGCATTTCAAAAAGTTTATTTTGAAGATCTAGCTTGTACCTAAGATCTACTTCTTTACAGTGATGAGGACCATATTTACCACGATGATGGTAAGGGCATAAATATTTGTAATTTAATTCTATATCAAAACCGCCTTCGCTTCTATGAACAATATGATGTATATCAGCTTGGGCATTGCATATTTCACATAAAGCCAATTATTAATCCTCCTTAAATGCTGTACTAAATTAATATAAGTCTGCTTAAAATATAATATAAGACTAATATGGGTTGTCTTAATCAAAATTACGACAAACAACAGAATTTGTTGATGTTATTATTATAATTTAATAGTAATAAAATAGCAATTTTTAGACTTACATTATAAATTAACAAAATAGTAATAAAATAGAAAGAAAGTGGGCAATATATTAAAATGATAAACAATAAAGTGAAATTATAAGGTAAACTAAACTTGTAAATAAAGTACAATATACCTTATAATAAAAGTAAGGAAATTTTATAGTACATTATATTAAAATTATGTAGGGAAGGTGAAGAAAAAATGAGAGAAAACTATAATTCTTTTGATTACTGGGAAAACGTTATCCGAGAGAATAAAACCATTAGAGGACATATGTTTATGCAGAAACCACCTACAGAAAAAAGTTTATATTTCCATACATTAATATTTAGTAAGGGAAATGGGATGAATAATATATGGGGATATTTTCCTAATGTGAAAAGCTTAATAGGATATTTACAATACTCATTTCTTCAAGAATCTTTTTACAAATGGATACATGGAAAAGATAAATTAATAACTAGAATACCTAGCATTTCTGTTGAAAAAGTAATAGAAGATGGTGAAAGAGCAAAAAAAATAACAAAAGAGATAGCTGATAAAATGAAAAAGGATTATCAATTTCTTAGCAAGTTATGGGATATGCCATCTAGAGATGCAGAAAGAGAACTAAAGAAATTTTTAAGAGAGTTCAATAAAAAATGGATTGGAGATAATAGAGAGTTCTTATATATAAAATTATTTAAATCTCCAAAAGAAGTTGGTGATTTTGTAGTATCATCAGCAACTATAACTAATTCAGAAGGTGAATTAGAAAGTAAAATAGGTATGAAAATAGATGAGTGGTTAAACCTATGTGAAAATACATTAAAAGATAAAAAATGTGCAGAAAAATTTAGACAGATTTTATTAAAGCGATTAAGTGAAGTATTATAATAAAAAACATCTCCTTGACTAATGTCAAAGAGGTGTTTTTTTACTTTACTGTTTTATTATTTTATTAGTTAACAGAAGCTATGCTTTGAGCAGAAATCCCAAGCATTTCTCCAGTAAATCCAAGACCTTCTTCTGTTGTAGCTTTAATATTAATTTGGTTAATATCAATATTAAGTGCTTTAGCTATGTTTTTTCTCATAGTCTCAATATGTGGACTCATTTTTGGCTTTTGTGCAATTATTGTAGCATCGATATTGTTAATAGAATATCCATTTTCAAAAATAATTCGTCCTGTTTCTTCAAGTAAATTTATGCTTGATATTCCTTTGTATTTTATATCTGTATCTGGAAAATGTCTTCCAATATCGCCTAAAGCGCATGCACCAAGCAGTGAATCCATTATAGCATGAAGAAGGACATCGGCATCAGAATGACCTAAAAGACCTTTTTCAAAAGGGATTTCAACTCCTCCAATTATTAGTTTTCTATCTTCAACTAATTTATGAACATCATATCCCATTCCAATTCTCATGTTTATCACCTCAATATATTATTTCTAAAATATATTTTAGCATAATATATTGAATAAAATAAGTTGCAAAGAGTAGGTAAACATTTACATACCTGTATATATGAATTAAGTCTAATTAATAAATTTTATTAACTAAAGCTTTGTTATTTGTATTAATTGTAGGTATTTCACTATTAGAAATAGTTGTTCTATTAGTAAAATAGTTAATCATTTTATTAAAAGTAAAGTGAAAGAAGTTGATTCGACGTTTTTTAGTAAAATCTACGTATATAATTTTCTTTTTCATACACCAATCTCCTAAATATTGATTTTATATTTATATTTTAAGTATATAAAATTTTATAGATGCATAAATTTCTATGCTATAATATATAGTATGAGAAATTTATAAAATTGATATTAATGTTTAAAGAGGGGTTAACTATATGGATAGCTTAAGTTTTAATAAAAATAAATATATATTTACTTCAATGCCTAATATTTCATTAGTAAGCAATTCTGTAGATGATAGTAGAAGTAAACAGGTTTCTTTATTTTTAGAAGAACTGTCCTCATATAATATTATACTTAAAGATCTGGTTAATTATCCATTAAATGAAGAAAAGAGAAATATATCTTTAAATGTATCTTATTACATTATGGAAAATGAAGAAATAAGTGAAAAGTTAGAGCGAAAAAAAGAACTTCCTATAAAAGATTTATGCAAAGATATACGAATAAATAGAGAACGAATTGAAGATATGAAGGACTACATAGTTGCATACTATTTGATTCTTAGAAATCCAAACTATAAAATAATACAAGATACTTTAAAAATAAAACTTAAAGAAGATAGTGATAAAGTAAAAAGCATAGGAGTAGCTAAAAAAAATACAATATATAAAGGAGTTGTTATAAAGTCTTTTAAGAAAAGTGCATATATAATAACTTCAATTGGTGAATTTGTAAAGATAAAAACAAATAGAAAAGTAATAATTGGACAACTAGCAGATGGAAAAGAGTGTACAAGACTAGGAAAATATAAAATACATATTGCAATAGGTTTGATGATATTAATGATGATTGGTTGTGCAACTGTAATTGATTATAGAAAGACTGAAAGTATAGTTATAGTAGAAACAACTTCAAATATTAAAATGCATGTAAATAAGTATGGAAAAGTAATATACGCTTATTCACCAACAGAAAAAGGAAAGATTTTAATATCAAGTATAAGTATTGAGAGCGAAAATATAGATGAGGCAATAGAAGAAATATTTGAATATGCTTTTTCAAATGAAATGATTGATACAAGTAAAAAAACTTTAATAACAGTTTCAGGAAAGAGTTTAGATTATGGTGCTTTACCTAAAACAAATAAATTTATATCTGAAAATAAAATACCTATAGTTATAAATAATTCTGGAAATGAGCAAAAAATGCCTGAATATATCTCAGAAGAATAAAACAAACACATTATATGACAAAAATAATATATGTCATATAATGTGTTTTTTATTTTAAGACTATAGTCTATAGGTCAATAATTTTAATTATTAATCTATAAATACTTATGTTATTTAGCTGTATTTTTTAATAGGTTTTTGAACGTATTCATATCATAAGAAGAACTTATATATATTCTATCAAGTTTATATATGTCATCAGTTCTATCAGAAAGACCTAATTTTGTAGTAAAGCCCATTTTATATCCTGCATCTTTAGCTGCTTTTATTGTATTATCATTGTAATCTCCAAAAGGATATGCTAAGGAGAGTACTTCTTTACCAGTTATTTTTTCAAGAATATTCTTAGAATTTTTCAATTCTAGTAATTGTTCATCATAGCTCATTGTATCAAGATGTACATGATTTACAGTATGGCTCTCTATATCGATACCGTAATCAGACATTTCTTTTATTGCTTCTTCAGAAAGATAATAAGATCCATCTAATGAATTACCAACACAGAATATTGTAGCTGTCATATTTAATTCTTTTAACATTGGAAATGCTTCTGTATAGTTATTCATATATCCATCATCAAAAGTTATAAGGATACTTTTTTCTGGAATTGGTTTATTATTTTCAATATGATCGTAAAGTTCTGTCATTGTAATGGTGACATAATTATTATCATTTATATAATCAAGTTGTTCTTTTAGCTTTTCAGGAGTTATAGTAACTTCATTGGCTGCATTTTCATCGACTGAATGATAATACAAAACAGGAATACCGATATTGTTAGATGTTAAAGAAACATTTTCAAATCTATTTTTTATATTATCATCAATGGATTCAATTAAATTTGAATATACACTATTTTCAGATTTATTATCTGAATTGACAGAGCTGTTATTATTTTTACTAGTAACACCATTGATAAAGATATAAGCAAGTATTAAAAAAGTAATTGATAACAGAATTATTATTATATATTTAAGGTTCTTATTTTTCGTGGTCATAAAATTTTAAACCTCCTATATTTTGATATATATATTACATATGTAAGTATAGATAAGTATTAAAATTTTATCAATAAAATAATATATTTTAGAGAAAAATAAAGTAGATTAACTTGTTATTTTTGATAATACATAAAGAAAAATAATGAGAGATATACTATAAATTAGAATAATAATAGAAAAGTATAGCATAATAAATAAGTAGTACAACTTATTCACATTATCCACAATAGCATGTGGATAAACTGTTATAAATTTGTTTATAAACAAATTATTACATGTGAAAAATGTGGATATATATACTAATATATCGGAAAAAGAAAATATATTGGGAGTGGTGTAATGAAGTTATCAACAACGTTTATGGGAATGTTTATTATAGGTAGTATGTTATGCACAGGTTATAAACAAAATTTGTACACAACATGTGAATTATATTTTAATAATGTTATTACTCTTGTGGAAAAGTCAATAAATAAAGATGTAAAGTATTTAAAAGAAGATTTAAGAATTCCTCAATTCAACAATGGAAAAAATCCAGATAATATAAAAATAATTAATATAAAAATAAATAATGATATATTTCCTAAAGTTAATGAAGCTGAACAAACGGCATCTGAGTATTATGGAGATTTGCATGTAGAAAAACCACAATTTCCATTTGAAATTTATTCTAGATATACAGTTACAATAAACAATAATTCTATAATAAGTTTATATAATGATTATTATGAGTTTCTTGGAGGGGCTCATGGGTCAACTATAAGGACGTCATATACAGTTGATAAAGAAGCTGAAAAGTTACTTAATCTAAAGGAACTATTTACATCTGATTATGATTATAAATCAATAATCAATGATGAAATAAAAAAGCAGATTGCTGCTGAACCTGATAAATATTTTGAATCGGCAGACAACTTTAAGGGTATAGGAGATAGTCAAAATTTTTATATAAGAGGGAAAAATTTAATTATTTATTATCAGCAATATGAAATAGCACCTTATGTTGCTGGAATACCTGAATTTAATATACCTTTAGAGAAATTTGGATCTGATTATAAATATGCTAATTCAAAAATATAAATAAAAAATTTAGTATGAAAGATCTTGTTATGTTTCATACTAAATTTTAATAATAGAATCTTTATTAAGTTAATAAATACTTAAAGACATTTTAAATTTTTTGAGAGTTATGAGAATTAGTATTTTTATTTCCTCTAAAACCATAACCATCAGAAATAGTTCGTCCTATACTTGTAATTTTTCCTGTAATACATCCACGGCAATGTGCAGGGGTATCACCAGTACAAATTTTACCGGGATATAATGCATACAATTTTCTGTATTCACCTTCTGTAACATTAGGCATAACTACATTAGCACCAGCTTGAAGTGCTTGTATTCTTCCATTTGGAGCTAAAGATTCCATAGCAGTTGTAGCAGGAATGTTTATATCAGGTAGAAGAAGTCTCGTTATTGCCATAACTTTTAATGCTAATGTAAGAGTACCGCCTTCAGCATTTTTTAATGGAGTATCTTCATTGGGTATAAATGGACCAATACCAATCATATCAGCATTGATTTCTTTAAAAAATAGTATATCTTTTGCAATTGATTCTAAAGTTTGTCCTGGAAGCCCAATAAGGATACCGCTACCAACTTCATAACCTAATTTGTCTAAGTCTTTTAAACATTGAATTCTCTCATTAAAACTCATTCCAGGATCCATAGTTTCATAAAGTTTTTTATCAGTGGTTTCTATGCGTATTAAGTATCTATCAGCACCTGCATTTTTAAATGCTTTATATTGATCAAAAGTCTTTTCGCCAAGGCTTAGAGTAAGTGCAACACCTAATGATTTTATTTTTTTTAAGATACTTACCATTTTTTCAGTAGTAAAATAATCATCTTCACCACCTTGAAGTACTAATGTTTTATACCCATATTGAACTGCTTTTTTAGCAAAATCTATTATTTCTTCTTCTGTTAATCTATATCGCTTTAAATTGGCATTATCTCTTCTAAGGCCACAATACATACAATTTCTTTTACATATGTTAGTGAATTCTATAAGACCTCTTAAATGAACCATATTACCAAGATATTTTTCACGAATATCATCAGCAGCTTTAAAAAGCAGTTCATTAATAGAATCATTTTGTAATAGACTTAAAATTTCAAATTCGCTTAAATCATGAGTTGATTTAGCTTTTTCAATGATACTGTTCATTACTTCCTCCTAGAGTTAAATATTAATACAATTATATAATAAAATTACAAATAAGGACAATATTGATATTAAAGTGATTATTATAGTAAAAAATGACTAAAATATTAAAATAAGTTATAATATAATGATATACAATAAGGAGGTTTGGTTATGACAGGTCTTGTATTAGAAGGTGGAGCATTTAGAGGGTTATTTACAGCAGGTGTTTTAGATGCATTATTGGATATAGGAGCTGATTTTAAATACGTTGTAGGGGTATCAGCTGGTGCAACAAATGCATATTCATATATATCAAAGCAAAAAGGACGAAATTTAGAGATTATGGAAAAGTTCTTGGACCATAAAAGGTATGTTGGATATGGAAATTTAATAAGATGTAAATCAATTATGGATTTAGATTTTGTTTTTGATGAGATACCAAATAAACATTGTATTTTTGATTACGATACTTTCTATAGTTATGATGGAAAAATGCTTGTAGGAGCTTTTAATATTGAAACAGGAAAAGTTGAATATTTTGATAAGGATTCACTTGATGATAAAAATATGATTTTACGAGCAAGTTGTGCTATACCATTGATGTTTCCATTTGCAAAGATAAATGGTAAATTATATGCTGATGGAGGATTAAAAGATTCTATACCAATAAAAAAATCCATAGTAGATGGTAATAAGAAAAATGTAATTGTATTAACTAGAAATGAAGGATATGTAAAAAAACAGTCAAAAGCTAATAAATTAACATATAAACTTTATAAAAATAAATATCCTAAGCTTGCAGATGTACTAAATAATAGGTATTCAGAATATAATAGTCAGATAAAATTTTGTGAAGAATTAGAAAAAAATGGCGATGCTATTATAATAAGACCTACAGTAAAAATGGATGTATCTAGATTTGAAAGAGATAAGAATAAACTTAAAGAAATATATAATAATGGTTATAATTTGATAATTAATGATAAGGAGAAAATTCGTAGTTTTTTGTAAAAAAGATACTATAAGTTAGAATGAGGGCATTGAAATATGTTAGAGCAAGATAAAAATTCAAAAGTATATGAACAAGTAATTGAAGAAATTAAAAATCAAATAAAAACTGGTAAGCTAAAAAAGGGAGATAAATTACCATCAGAAAGAGATATGGTTGAATTATTTTCTGTTTCGCGTACATCAGTAAGGGAAGCAATGAGAGCATTAGAAGTTATTGGACTTATTGAAAGAAAACAAGGTGCTGGAAATTACATAAAAACTAATTTTGATGACTCACTTTTTGAACCTATTTCAGTTATGTTTATGCTTCAAAAAAATTCTCTAGACGATATAGTTGAATTGAGAGAAATTTTAGAAAGTTATTGTATAAAGCTTGCAGTAAGAAATATATCTGAAAGCGAGATTGAAACAATAAGTGAAATAATGGAGGAAATGTATCAAGCAAAAAATGAAGAAGAAAATTTAGCATTAGATATAAAACTTCATTATCTTCTAATTAAGGCATCAAAAAATATATTACTAATTAATATAATTTCAGTAATATCTCAAATTATGGATGAATCAATAAAGGAATTCAGAAAGAAAATTCTTTATGAAGAAAATAATAGAGCTAAGCTATTATCTATACATGAGAAATTAGTTAATGCTATGAAAGAACATGATACTGTTAAGGCTGTTGATGCAATAGAAGAACATTTCAAATTAATTAGAAAATACTATAAATAAAAATAAGCTGAAATCAAATTGATTTCAGCTTATTTTATTTATTTAAAAAAAGAAAAGATACAGTTAGTATAGTTTGTTAATTATAAAGCAAATTTAATTAAGAAAATAATAAATAGGAAATTTTTTGATTTACATAATATAATTTTATTTCTTTGTTTAACTATAGGAAACTTAGGAAATAGCTATATTTACAATTATTATATATAAATGAACTTGTAAACATTTACTGTTAAAAAAATAACAATTATTTACAATGTATAATTATGGAATTATAATTATACTTGTAAGTGGTAATACCAATTATGTTGAGGATATTTTATATTCAGTATAAAAATTGTGCGTATTTTATATTGTGATAACAGAAATAGTTTGCGTTTCTGTAATCCTATATTTTAGATATTAAAGTGTATGGGAGGAATTGTGTATGAATATTTTAGTATGTATTAAACAAGTGCCAGGAACTTCTAAGGTCGAAGTGGATCCAGTTACAGGAGTTCTAAAAAGAGATGGTATAGATTCAAAGATGAATCCATACGATTTGTATGCATTAGAAACAGCATTAAGAATAAGGGAAGAAAAAGGTGGGACTATAAAAGTTTTAAGCATGGGACCACCACAAGCTTTAAGTGTAATTAAGGAAGCATACTCAATGGGGGTAGATGACGGTGTGCTTTTATCTGATAGAAAATTTGGTGGAGCAGATGTATTGGCTACATCTTATACATTGTCTCAAGGTGTAAGAAAAATGGGTGATTTTGACTTAATAATATGTGGAAAGCAGACAACAGATGGAGATACTGCACAAGTTGGTGCAGAAATAGCAGAATATCTTGGAATACCACATGCGGCTAATATTGAAAAAATATATAGTATTGATGAAGAATCTATAACAGTAGATATGGACATGCCTGAAACTACAGAGAAAATAAAAATACAATATCCTTGTTTAATAACCGTAGATAAAGGGATTTTTGAACCAAGATTGCCATCATATAAAAAGAAATTAACTACAAAGGACAGAGAAATTAAAATTTTAAGTTTAAATGATTTTAATGATAAAGAAGAAAATAATTATGGATTAAACGGTTCAGCTACTCAAGTTGAAAGAATATTCCCACCTACAGTTAATACAGACAGAGAAATGTGGACAGGTAAATCGGAAGAATTGACAGATAAGATATTAAACAAATTAAAAGAAGTAAAATTTATTTAATAAAGATTCTAGAATTCATTAGATTATATTTGGGAGGAGAAAAAGTTTATGGGTAAGTTAATAGTTAATCAAGAGAAAATTAAAGATATTGAAGAAATGATAAAAATATGCCCATTTGGAGCAATTGAATATATTGATGGTAAAATTCAGATGAATGCAGCATGTAAAATGTGTAAGCTTTGTGTGAAAAAAGGACCAAAGGGTGCTATAGAATATATTGAAGATCAGATAAAGGAAATAGATAAAGATGAATGGAAGGGGATTGCTGTTTATGTTGATCATGTAAAGGGAAAAATACATCCTGTTACTTATGAGTTAATAGGAAAAGCAATTGAATTGGCAGAAAAAATAAATCAGCAGGTTTATGCAGTATTTATTGGAAATAATATATTAAGTGAAGCAGAAGAATTATTACATTATGGAGTTGATAAAGTATTTGTATATG
Organism: Clostridium butyricum; assembly: GCF_006742065.1. Classification (NCBI taxonomy): domain Bacteria; kingdom Bacillati; phylum Bacillota; class Clostridia; order Eubacteriales; family Clostridiaceae; genus Clostridium; species Clostridium butyricum. The sequence goes on from NZ_AP019716.1 coordinate 338,307, forward strand.
ATGATGAAGAACTAAAAGACTTTAGAATTGAATCGTATACATCTGCATTTGAAGATTTTATAAACAATAATAAGCCAACAGCCATACTAGTTGGTGCAACAACAATAGGAAGATCTTTAGCACCTAGGGTTGCAGCTAGATTTAAAACTGGTTTGACTGCTGATTGTACTGTTTTAGAAATGAAAGAAAATACAGATTTAGTTCAGATAAGACCAGCATTTGGAGGCAATATAATGGCTCAAATAGTAACTCCAAATTCAAGACCACAGCTAGCAACAGTTAGATATAAAGTTATGGAGGCACCAGAAAGATCAGAGACTGCAAAAGGAGAAATAGTAACATGTAATGTTGATAAGGAAAAATTAAAATCAGGAATAAGCGTTATTGAAATAAAAGAAAAAATTATAGAACGTGGAATAAGTGATGCAGAGGTTATTGTTGCAGCTGGAAGAGGCGTAAAATCGGAAAAGGATTTGAAAATAGTTAAGGAGTTAGCAGAAGCATTAGATGCTGAATTTGCATGTACAAGACCACTTATTGAGGCTGGATGGGTTGATGCAAAAAGACAGATTGGATTAAGTGGAAGAACTGTAAGGCCTAAATTAATAATAACTTGTGGAATATCTGGAGCTGTTCAATTTTCAGCTGGAATGAACAACTCTGACTGTATTATTTCTATTAATACTGATTCAAAAGCACCTATATTTAAAATTTCTCACTATGGAATTGTAGGGGATATATATGATATCGTTCCACAATTAACAGAGAAAATCAAAATGGTAAAGGAGAGATAGAGATATGGGCAATAAATACAAAAACATTGAAATAGAAGATTATGAAAGCATATTAGAATTAATAGGCAATGATAAAGAAAGAGTGTTTTTTAGAGATGAAGTAAATGAAGATTATAGTCACGATGAACTTGGTGGAATAAAGAAGATGCCAGATATAGTAGTTCAAGTATTATGTACTGATGAAGTATCAAAAATAATGAAATATGCTTACGATAATAATATACCAGTAACTCCAAGAGGATCTGGTACAGGACTTGTTGGGGCAGCAGTTCCATTAGAGGGCGGAATAGTTATAGATTTAAGTAAAATGAATAAAATATTAGAGTTAGATGAAGAGAATCTTACATTAACATTAGAACCAGGCGTTTTATTAATGGAAATTGGAAAATATGTTGAAGAAGCAGATTTATTTTATCCACCAGATCCAGGTGAAAAGTCAGCAACAATAGGTGGAAATATAAGTACCAATGCAGGTGGTATGAGGGCCGTAAAATATGGTGTTACAAGAGATTATGTGCGTGGACTTGAAGTAGTTCTTCCTAATGGTAATATAGTAAATTTAGGTGGAAAGGTTGTTAAAAACAGCTCTGGATATGCATTAAAGGATTTAATGATTGGATCTGAAGGAACTTTAGGAATAGTTACAAAGGCAATACTAAGACTACTTCCTTTACCAAAAAAATCTTTAAGCCTTTTAATACCTTTTAATACCCTTGAAAATGCAATAAAAACAGTTCCTAAAATAATTAAATCAAAATCTATACCAACAGCTATTGAATTTATGCAAAGAGATGCTATTTTAGCTGCAGAGGAATTTTTAGGAAAGAGTTTTCCTGATAAGTCATCAGATGCGTATTTGTTATTGACTTTTGATGGTAATTCTACTGAAGAAATAGAAAAGGATTATGAAAAAGTTGCAGATATCTGCTTAGAATCTGGTGCTATAGATGTATTTATATCTGATACAGAAGAAAGACAAGAAGCAATATGGTCTGCAAGAGGATGTTTTCTTGAAGCTATTAAAGCATTAACAACAGAAATGGACGAAGTTGATGTTGTTGTTCCAAGAAATAAGATAGATCAGTTTGTTACATTTACACATAATCTTGAAGCTACAAGTGGCGTAAGGATAAAGAGTTTTGGTCATGCAGGTGATGGAAATCTTCATATTTATATATTAAGAGATGAGTTAAATGACAATGAGTGGGATGAAAAAATACATTCTATAATGAAGATGATGTATGATAAAGCACAATCTTTAAGAGGACAAGTTTCTGGTGAACATGGAATAGGGTTTGCAAAGAAATCTTATTTACAATCATCATTACCAGATGATTGTATAGAAATAATGAAGGGTATAAAATCTGCATTTGACCCTAAAAACATTTTAAATCCTGGAAAGGTCTGTGAATAAGCATAAAATTTATATTTACAATTTTATATTAATATTATAAAATAAAGAATATGTTAAAAATAAGCTCTGGAAGCCAAATGGTCCAGAGCTTTTTGTTGCAATTAAGAACAGGGTATGATTAAATGGTTAATGGTTACATTTTAGCAAAATGTTTTTTTATTTGATGATTATAGATTAAAAAATAGATTAAAAAATAGATTAAAAAGGAGACATTTACTTGAAAGAAAAAGATATAAAATTAACTGATAATAATATTATAGAAATGGATATAAATAAGAAAGAAAAGCACGAATGTTATAAATGCGGTGAAGAAGCAATTTTTTATAATACAGAAGTTGAAAAATGGATATGTGAAGATTGCAAAAATATTGAGGATGAGTTAGATAAACTTGCAGCAAAAATGGAGAAGAAGCTTAGCAAAAGGGTATATTCTTTTGATTTAAAAGAACTTATTGAATGTTTATCAAAAGATGAGATATATAATATAGCTAGAAACTTAGGAGTTGCAAAAATTTCTGGTTTAAATAAAGATAAATTAGCTGAAAAGCTTATAGAAGAGTATAAACCTCTAATAGAAAAGAGAATAGGGTTATTTGAAGAAGAAAGATATAAAATATTAAAGAGCTATATTGATAATAAGGGTGTAAAGAATTTTGATGATATAGATGAAGAAGAAGCTGATAAGAGTGCATATTTTATACAACAAGGTATAATATACCCTACAGTTAAGAATGACGAGTCAATGTTCTTGATGCCTAAGGTTGTTCAAAAGATTATTAAAGATAAGAATGATATAGATTATAGACGAATATTAAAAGGTAATACAGAGTTGATTAATATATACAGAGGTATGAACAAAGCATATGGTATATTAAAAGTTGAAGATGCCGTGAAGATGCTTGAAAGATTTAATGAAAATACTGATGTAAGCTTACTGGAATTACTTAGAGAAGCATCATATTATTATAACGAATTTAGAGAAGAAAATAGTTACTTCATAAATAATGAAATAGATAATTATGAAGAAGTTTTAAATGATATAAAAAAAGAAGATATAAAGGAATATGCAGTTATATCAAAAGAAGAATTATTGAGTATGAACGGAGAAAACTGGGTTTACAATAGTAAAGCAGGAAAGTCATTCTATAAAGAATTTACATCTATGTTTAGTGTAGATAAGGATATGACAATTGCTATGATGGACGATTTGGCTCTTGATGTTCAAGAATTAGAACCTTCAGAGGCTGTTGATAAAATGATTGAACTTATTAATATAGACAATGAAGAAGTTAGATTTGTAGCATCAAAAATGATGAATAAGTTTGTTAATAAGATAAGATTATGGAAATTAAAAGGTATTTCAACCAATGATGCAAAAGCAAATGTTATAAGCGAAGTATCAAACAAGGTTGTTGGAAGAAATGATCCATGTACATGTGGAAGTGGAAAGAAATATAAGAAGTGTTGTGGAAGAAATGGAAATGTAGTTGTGCTTCCTATAAAATAACTTTTAAAAATATAAGAATATTTAAGTACATAAAATTAATAAGTGAATAGTTATATTGACATAAAAGATATAAAATGATAAAATTTTACCAAAGCGAAGATGTTTTAAACATCTTCGCTTTCTTTTTTTGTTTTTTGTAAAACTGTTATTATTTAAGGAGGCAATTTTATGATTAAGACAGTAGTATCGGTTGGTCTTCCAGTTGATGAAAATATGATTATAAGAAAAAACACTTTAATTCCAGAAGAAATTAAAGGCGATGAAAAGAGAATTTGTATCGTTACAGGAACTCATGGAGATGAGCTTGAAGGACAATATGTATGCTATGAACTAAATAGAATCATAAACAGCAATATTGATAAGTTAAAAGGAATAGTAGATATTTATCCAGCATTGAATCCACTCGGTATAGATTCGATTCAACGAGGAATACCAATGTTTGATTTGGACATGAATAGAATATTTCCAGGCAATGAAAATGGTGCTATGGCTGAGCATGTAGCATCTCAGATAATATCTGATATTAAGGGTGCGGATATGTGCATTGATATTCATGCAAGTAATATTTTTTTAAGAGAAATACCGCAAGTAAGGATAAACGAAAATAATAAAGATACACTTATGAATTATGCAAAATTATTAAATACAGATTTTATATGGGTTCACGGTTCTGCAACTGTTTTAGAAGCAACCCTTGCATATAGTTTAAATTCAATTAATGTTCCTACACTTGTTGTTGAAATGGGAGTGGGAATGAGGATAACAGAAAAATATTGCAATCAGCTTGTTGATGGTATTTTTAGACTTATGAAAGAAATTGGAATTTGGGCTGGAGAAACAAAAGTAATTAAAGAGCCTATTATTTCAACTGATAGAGAATTTGGATTTGCAAATGCAAATAGTTCAGGAATATTTATTCCTAAAGCAACTCATTGGAGTAGCATAAAAAAAGGTGAACTTATAGGAGATATATTAAATGCTCTTACAGGGGAAATTGAAGAAAAAATTTATGCGCCTTGTGATGGATTGATTTTTACTTTAAGAGAGTATCCTGTAGTTTATACTGGTTCATTAATTGCAAGAGTTATCGGAGGTGTAAAAAATGATTAAAGATATTATTTTTTCTTTAAAATCACCTTATAGAGATGAGTTAAAAGTTACAGGATATAGATTTGGAAAAGGTGAAAAAGCTGCATGTATAATAGGTGCAATAAGAGGTAATGAAATTCAGCAGTTGTATATATGTTCACAGCTTGTAGATTCACTAAGAAAGTTGGAGGAAAAAGGTCATATAAGTAAAAATAATGAGATTCTTATAATACCTTCAGTAAATAATTATGCCATGAATATAGGAAAAAGATTTTGGGCTTTAGATAATACAGATATAAATAGAATGTTTCCAGGTTATACTCAAGGTGAAACAACACAGAGAATTGCAGCAGGTGTATTTGAGAAGGTTCAAGGATATACATATGGTATTCAATTTGCAAGTTTTTATATGCCAGGAGATTTTATACCACACGTAAGGATGATGGAGACAGGATATCAAAGTCCTAGTCTTGCAAATTTATTTGGGCTTCAATATGTTTTAATAAGAAAGCCAAAGCCATTTGATACGACAACACTTAATTATAATTGGCAGCTTTGGAACACAAATGCTTTTTCAGTATATACGAATTGTACTGATGAGATAGATGAAGTTTCTGCTAGACATGCGGTTACTGCTGTTTTAAGATTTTTAACAAGAATGGGAGTAATAAAATATAACTGCCATAGTGGATATATAGCAAGTATAATTGAAGAAGATAATTTAAAGCCTATTATGGCTAAGAGTGCAGGAATTTTTAGAAGAAAAGTAAATCCGGGAGACTGTGTTGAAAGAGGAGATATTCTAGCTGAGGTATTAGATCCATATGAAGGATTAGTTTTATCAAATGTGGTATCTACTACTAATGGAATAGTATTTTTTGCACATAATGCACCACTTGTTATAGAAAATTCTGTGGTATTTAAAATAATAAGAAGAATACATGATTAAAAAAAGATTTAAGGAAAATTTCCTTAAATCTTTTTACATTATTAGCATTATTCACAAATAGAGAATTTTCAACATATAATTTTTTTGAAATCCTGATAACCAGAAGAAATATTTGTAGAGAATAAAGGTTTTGTGAAAAATTTGAATAGATAACATAAAGTTATAGCAAATTATATAAAATTTAAATTTTTATTGTATAATTAAAAAAGGTTTAGATAAGGTGGGATTATTATGAAAATATTAGTTGTTGATGATGAAAAAAGTATAGTTAATTTGATTAGAATGAATTTAGAACTTGAAGGGTACCAAGTTGTTATAAGCATGAATGGAATAGATGCAATTGAGAAATTTGAAACTGAAAGGCCAGAATTGGTAATACTTGATATTATGTTGCCAGATATAAGTGGTCATGAAGTTATTCGAAAATTTCAGAAAATAGATAGTGAAATTCCCGTAATAATGCTTACTGCAAATAGTCAAATAAATGATAAGTTATTAGGTCTTCAACTAGGTGCAGATGATTATATAACAAAGCCTTTTAACAGTATAGAGCTTATGTTAAGAATAAAAGCAATAACAAAAAGAATTAATAAGAAATACAATGGGAAAAAGGAAAATAATAATGAATTTAAAATAAAGGGGATAAGAGTTTTAAAAGATGAACGAAAAGTTTTTATTGATGGAGAAGAAATTATTGCCACTTATAAAGAGTTTGATACATTAGTATTAATGATGGAAAATTGTAATAAGGTTTTTACAAGAGAAAAACTTTTGAAAAGAGTATGGGGATATGAATTTGAAGGTAATACTAGAGCTGTTGATATTTTGATACAAAGACTTAGAAAAAAATTAGGGGTTTATTCGGAATGTTTAAAAACAATTTATGGAGTAGGCTATAGATTTGAATTGTAAATAATCGGATAAAAGAATAAGGATGTGCTTTTGTGAAAAAAGTAAATTTAAAGATAAAAGATAAGATTATGCTTATGAATATGGGGATATTAATACCGGTAATAACTTTTATATATATAATAATAATGAATAACATATATAGTAATGTAATAAATAGTAGTGTTGATTTTTTAATCAAAGAAAGTTATAATACGCAGCTATATATAGAAGGTTATCTTGAAAAGGATCAGAACTTAACTAAGGAAGCAAATTTTATTAATAAAGGACCACTTATCAATACATATTTATCAAATAAGCTTAACTTTAGGATTCAAACTTATGATAAAACAGGAAACATAATATCTGATTCTGATATGAACAATCTTAGTCTTTATGATGAAGATATAAAGAATTCTATAAATGGAAATAAAGCTTATGTTGTTAAAAAAATTGATCGTAATATGTATATATTATTTTCAAGTCCTATATATGATGATAATGTAACTATTGGTGGTGTAAGATATATATATCCATTGCATAGGGAACAAGAAATTATAAATAATATGTTTATAATTATGGGAATAGTAGCTTGTGTAGCAATATTTATATCATGGCTGTTAAGTAGATTATTTTCGGAAAAAATATCTAATCCAATAAAGGAATTAAAGATTGCATCTGAAAGGATTAGTAAAGGAGATTATAATAATAATATAGAAATTGAAAGTGGAGATGAGATAGAAGATTTAGCAAAAGCTTTTAACATAACAACAGAGAGTATAAAGATTTACATTGAAAGTTTAAAAAATGAGAAACAAAAACAGAAAGATTTCTTGGATAATGTTACTCATGAATTTAAAACCCCATTAACCGCCATAATAGGATATTCAGAATTAATACCTAGATTAGAAAATAAGAATGATATAGAGGAAAGTTCAGTTTATATAAAAAAAGAAGGGGAAAGATTATTAAAGTTAGTTGAAGAACTTCTTGATTTATCAAAACTTGGGAAATCTGAATTTAATGTTAATAGAAGTAAGAATGATTTAGCTACAATAATAGAAGAAGCTTTAAATATTATACAACCAAGACTTCAAAAGTATGATATAGATATAATAAAAAAATTATGCAATGTAAATTTATATATAGACAAGGATAAAACTAAACAGGTAATTCTAAATGTTTTAGATAATGCTATAAAGTATAGCGAATGTACAAGTATTATATTAAAAATTAAAGAGACTAATAATGATATAGAATTAACAATTATGGATGATGGTATAGGTATAGAAAAAAGTCATTTAAATAAACTTTTTGAACCAATTTATAGAGTTAATAAGGCCAATTCTAGAAGTAAAAATGGAAATGGATTAGGTCTTTGTATATGTAAAGAAATAATGAGAAAACAAGATGGAGACATAGAGATATACAGTGAAGAAAATAAATGGACTTTAGTTAAAATTATTTTTAGTAAGTTATATAAAAATTCATGAAAACGTTAAAATGTTACAATTATGAAACATTTGCGAAATATTTTTGATAAATTAAGGTTTTATTATATAGGAGGAGTAGGAAGTGAAAAAAATCAATTTAAGAGTTAAGATTTCAGGCATATATATTGTTATGCTTCTTATTTGTATTATTATAATAAATCTTAATTATAGCTTTTTATACAATAAGGTAATAATAATCAACGATAAGGATGAAGTGGTAAAGAAAATAAATATGTCTATACCTATAAAAGTTGAAATTTCTAATGAAAGGTGGGGGGAATATTTTTTTGAAGATGAGACTTCAATACAACAAATATGGAATTCAATAAATGAAATTACAAAGGACTCTTCTGTTGATGATAATTATGATTCGGAAGTTAGTGATATTAAAATTAATGGAACTATTTATTATTTAAATGGAACAAAAGATAATTTTGAAATAAGCAATAAATTATCTTTAAATAATAATACTTATAATGATAAATATAAAATACCATTAATAAATAGTTTAAAAAATAAATTGCTTGGATATTTATATTCAACATCTAACATAGTAAAAATCATAAATTCCAATAATGAGATAATCATAATTGATAGGAATAAAAATATTAAAGAGCTAGACAAATCTCATAAAGAAAATATAGAAAATACGATAAATGATTCATTAAAGCTTGAGAACAATAAAGAGATAATAAATTTATTGAAAAGCAAAACAGAAGCGTTATATCATATTAAGATTTATCTGGATAATGATAAAGACAATCTTTCAAAAGTTAAATGCTCTAATTTAGTAAATATTGATGTATATGAGAATGATTTTTTCGTTGTTCAATATATGGGTGATGAAAATGGACGACATATATATTTTAGAGGAAAACTAAATGATGTGTGTAAGAAAATATTTATAAATGAATTATAAATAGGTATTAACTTAGGAGGATTGAATTAATGAAGATAACGAAAACTGTTTATTGCGTATTTTTAATAATTATGTGTTTAAATATGTTAGCTTGCAATGACAAAAAAGAGAATATAACGTTTAATGATGGATATCCAAATTTAAAAGGAAAACATATTGTTGTATATGTTGCGTCTAGAGATGAGGTAGGAAGTGCAATTTTAGAACTTTTTAAAGAAAAAACAGGATGCACTTATGAATATTTAAAAATGTCAACTCAGGAATCTTTATCAAGAATAGAATCTGAGAGGAAAGATCCTAAGGCAGATATATTTTTAGGTGGAACATGTGATGTTCATGTTTTGATGAAAAAAGAAAATCTTTCAGAAAAATATATATCTGAAAATTATGATAGTATCCCAGAAAAATATAAAGACAGAGAGGGATATTGGATTGGTTTTGAAGTTAGTCCTCTATCAATTGCAATTAATAGCGATAGGTGGGAAAAGGAATTCGCTAATAAAGGAATAGCAATGCCTAAAACATATGAGGATCTACTAAATCCAATATATAAGGGAGAAATCGTAATAGCAGATCCCAATACTTCAGGAACAGCTTATACAATGTTAGCATCAATTATTCAAAGTATGGGAGAAGATAAAGCAAAAGAATTTTTAAAGAAAATGAAAGATAATGTTGGTGAATTTACAACTAATGGATATACGCCAGCGCAAAAAGTTGCAACCGGAGAATATCTAATAGGTATTAATTTTTTAAGCGATCAGCTTTTGATTAAGGATTCAGGTTTTAATATTGTAACTAATGTACCCAAAGATAGTGGATGGAATATAGATGCAATTTCCAAGATTAAAAATGGACCTAATGGCGATATCGGAAAGTATTTCATAGACTTTTGTACAACTAAAGAAGTAGAGGAAACATTAAATAATATATCCTTTGCAATGTTAACACGTCAAGATACAAGAGATATAGGTGGAATAAAGCTTAATCAATTAGATATATATAATGATTACAATTTTGTAAAGGCTAGCAATGATAGAGAATGGTTGATTAATATGTGGAACAATTTAAATTAATATGTTTTTATAATAGGCAATACTCCTACTTCAATTAAAAAGTTATTTCATTATATACTTACAATGGAGGAAGAAATATGAATAATATAATAAAATTTTTTGATATAAATAAAAGAGAAGTATCTGTTCCTATTGAAGAACAAAGACAAAGATGGTTAAAAGAATTTTTAAAGGCATTTTTAGTTGTATTTTCAGTGTATGCATGTATGTACTTTGTTAGAAACAATCTTAAAGCAGCACAACCATTGTTGAAAAATCAACTTGGATTTACAACATCGGAACTTGGGTATATAGGTTTTGGATTCTCTATAACTTATGCTATGGGGAAAACTATTTTAGGATATTTTGTTGATGGTAAAAATGCAAAGCGTATAATATCAACATTACTAATAATGTCTGCAACAATGGTATTTATAATAGGTATTATTTTATTGTCAGGTAATAAAGCTGTTGGAACAATATTAGTATTTTGGGGATTAAGTGGATTTTTTCAAGCGCCAGGTGGTCCAAGTTCTTATTCAACTATTTCAAGATGGACACCTACTAATAAAAGAGGAAGATTTTTAGGATTTTGGAATATGTCACATAATATTGGTGGGGCATTAGCTGGAATGATAGCATTATTTGGAGCAAATACATTTTTTCATGGTAATGTAGCGGGGATGTTTATAGTTCCAGCTATAGTAGGAATTTGTGTAGGTTTTGTTTTACTTTTTGTTGGAAAAGATGAGCCACAAGAATTAGGATGGAATTCAGCAGAAGAAATATTTGATGAACCTAGGGTTCAAAGTGATGCTGAAATAGAAGAAATGAGTAAGTTTGAAATATTTAAAAAATATGTTTTAACTAATCCTTGGATATGGGTTTTATGTATAGCAAACGTTTTTGTTTATATAGTACGTATTGGAATAGATAATTGGGCTCCATTATATGTTACAGAACAACTGCATTTTGCAATGAATGATGCAGTAAATACAATATTTTATTTTGAAATAGGAGCTCTTTTAGGAAGTTTAACTTGGGGATATGTATCTGATTTACTAAAAGGAAGAAGAGCAATAGTTGCTGTATTTTGTTTGATTTTAACAGGATTTGCTGTTTGGGGATATAGATATGCTACAAGTGTTACAATGGTAAATATTTCATTATTTGCTCTTGGTGCATTAATATTTGGACCTCAATTATTGATTGGGGTATCACTTATTGGATTTGCTCCTAAAAAATCAATTGCAGTTGCCAATGGATTGAGTGGTACTTTTGGATATTTATTTGGAGATTCTACAGCCAAGGTTGCATTATCAAAAATAGCAGATCCTAAATCATCAGGTATAACTATTGGAAATGTAACTCTTCATGGTTGGAATGATGTGTTTGTAGTGTTTTATGGAGCACTTATTATTGGAATAACTCTTTTATTAATTGTAGCTTATGCAGAGGAAAAAAGAATAAGAAATATAGAGAAAAAAGAATGTGAATATAGAGAATTAGCAGCATAACACAATACTAGTATAGAGTTATAAGCTAAAATTTAAAATAATAGACCATATTAAGTTGAAGTTATTTAATCAATTTAATATGGTCTGTTTTTCTGTATTAGTGATTTTGGATTCACATTTATAATTCACAAATAGCAAATTTTCAACATATAATGAACTAATATCATTACATGGAGTTGAAAGTGCGTGATATACGGGCTGATTTTAGCTGGAGGAAAGGGAAGTAGGCTGTATCCTTTATCAAGAGCAGGAGCGCCAAAACAATTTCTAAAGCTCATAAATGATAAAAGTTTTTTAGTCAATACAGTTGATAGGATAACCCCTATAATAAACAAAGAAAATATCTATGTGGTAACAAATATGGAGTATAAGGATAAGGTTAAAAATGAACTTTCTGATATTAATGAAAATAATATTTTTGTAGAGCCTGCTAATAAGGAGACTGCTACGTGTATAGGTTTATCTGCGGTGAAGCTTTTAAAGCAGGATGCTGATGCTGTTATGGTAGTTCTTCCTTCAGACCATTATATTCAAGGTGAGAAAGTTTATACAGACACCTTGTCTCAAGCTATTGAGCTTGCTAATAGAAGAAGATGTGTTGTGACATTAGGAATTGAACCAAGCAGACCTGAAACTGGATATGGTTATATTGAAATGGGCGAAAGAACCACTGGTAATATACCAACTTATAAAATAGCTCGTTTTACAGAAAAACCTAATTTAGAAGTGGCAAAAGACTTTATATTGAAGGGAACTTATTTATGGAATTCTGGCATGTTTATATTTAGAGCAGATGTTATACTACGAGAAATAGAAAAGTATCTGCCTAAATTGTATAAGCCATTAATGGAGATATATAAGAATTTAGGAGAAGAAAACGAAGAAGAGGTTATCAAAGAGCAATACGAACTTATTGATGGGATATCAATTGACTTTGGAGTAATGCAGAAAACAAGAAAAGCATTTGTCATAAAGGGTGATTTTCAATGGGATGATATGGGCAGTTTTGGGGCATTAAGCAGGCTCCTTCAAAAAGATAAAAACAACAGTATATCAAAGAATGTGTATATTGATGAATGTGAAAATTGCTCAATATTCGGAAATAAAAATTTAATTATCGGATTTGGGATAAAAGACCTGGTAGTTGTTGACGCTGGGGATGTAATACTTGTTATGGATAAAAATAAAGATCAAGAAATTAAACATCTATTGAATAAACTGAGTCAAGAAAATGAGTTTAATAAGTTTTTATAAGAGTAAAAATAATAATCTATGTGAAATTAAAAACTAATTTCGCATAGATTATTGCATGTTTAGCTCTTCAGATGTACTCTATACTTAAATTTATCAGCTCTAGCTATGCTTATGGTATACTCAATTACGGTATCATTATCATAAGTAATTCTCTCGATTTTTAGAGCTGGATTTCCTTGAGGTATAGACAAATAAATACCTTCAAGTTTATTTATCAATATACTTTCTAAAATTTCCTCAGCAGAAGATATTTTTATTTTAAAATTATTTTTTAATACTTCATACATAGGATTTTCACCCAAAAGCTCTTTAGTTAATCCTTCAAATCTATCATAGGGAAGGTAGGATATTTCATATATATGTGGAATATCATCAGCAAGTCTGAGTCTAATAATTTTAAAAACTAGAGAGTCTTTTTTTAGATTTAATTTATTCATTATTTTGTGATCAGGTTCAATTATTTCAAATGCTAATAATTTAGAAGCTGGTTTTTTCCCAAGTTTCTTCATTTCGTCTGTAAAAGAAGAAACTTTTATTAAATCTTGTGCCACTATTTTAGGTGCTATAAAGTTTCCTTTTCCTTGAACTTTATAAATATATTTCTTTTTTTCTAATTCATCTAATGCCTGTCTTACGGTAGTTCTGCTTACATCATATTTTTGGCATATCTCTCTTTCTGAATCTAACTGATCATCTTCATGCATGAAATGTTCTATTTTATAAATAATTATATTCATTAATTGAATATACAATGGAATTTTCGATTCTTTATCGATTGTGTTCACAAAAGACACCTCTTTCAAACTAATCTAATTAATTATAGTATTAGATTGCAAAAAAAATCAATTTAAATAGTAAATTTAGATACGTTCTAATGAGCAGCATATGTAAATTTACTAGAATAATTCTATATTTCTTTACGTTAACATTTAAGTTCATAGTTACAATTTATCTGAGTTTAGAAGATAAAGTGGTAATTACCAAAGAGATTTTATATTCAGCAAAAACATAATTAGAAATTTTAATATTAATAGTTAGCTGTCGTATATTAATCTAATATTAGTAATAAAGCACACTCTGTGATAATTATAACTAAATAAATAGTATACATTATTCAAGTATCTCCAAATTAAATTTATAAATACTTGAAAAGATATTTATAATTAATATATAATGAATTATATAAGTGGTAATTACCAGTTGTGAAAAGATATTAATTAGGGAAGGTGAAAATATGATTATTAAAAATTGTAAAATTATATATTGGGATAGAATAGAAGAAGGAAGTTTATTAATAGAAGAAGGAAAGATAAAAGAAATTAACCCTAAAGAATGTGAAGATATGGATGTAATAGACGCTGGTGGGTTATATGTTTCTCCGGGATTTATTGATGTTCATATACATGGTGCAGGAAATTGCGATACTATGGATGGGACAGTTGAATCTATAAATACTATTGCAGAAACTATAGTAAAGCATGGAACAACATCATTTACACCAACTACAATGACTGCATCAGTTTCTGATACTAGAAAAGCATTAAAGGTAATACAATTGTGTAAAAATACTGGAACTAGAGGTGCAAATGTTTTAGGAGCACATTTAGAAGGTCCATTTATCAATAAGGATGCTATGGGAGCACAAAATGGAAAATATATTTTAGAACCAGGTGTTGACAAATATAAAGAAATAACAGATGGATATGAAGATGCAATAGTTTCAATAACAATTTCGCCAGAAGTTGATGGAGCAGAAAGTTTGGTAAAATATGTATCAGAAACAGGAGTTGTATGTTCTACTGGACACACAAAAGCAACATATGAACAGACTATTGATCATATAAAATGGGGAGTATCTCATGCAACACATTTTTATAATGCAATGACTCCATTTAACCATAGAGAACCTGGTGTTGTTGGTGCAGTATTTAATACAGATATTACAGCTGAATTAATTAGTGATGGAATACATGTATCTTATCCAGCGCTAAAAGTTGCATATAAGGAAAAGGGATCAGATAAATTATTATTAGTAACAGATGCAATGAGAGCGTGCTGTATGAAAGAAGGAATGTATACTCTTGGAGGACAGGATGTTGTAGTAAAAGGAAGTTCAGCAAGATTAAAAAATGGAGTTCTAGCTGGATCTATACTTACATTAGATAAAGCTGTTAAAAATATATATAAGAATTTAAATGTACCTTTATTTGAAGTTATTAAAATGGCATCATATAATCCCGCAGTACATTGCAATGTACAAAATAGAAAAGGTATAATAAAAGAAGGTTATGATGCAGATTTAATATTATTTGATGATGATATTAATATAAAAAAGGTTTTTGTTTTAGGTAGAGAAGTTTAATAATATTTAGAATTAATTTTTATATAGCTATTTTTGAAATAAATTTATGAGGATGTAGTGTAAAAATATGAAAAAAGAAGAGCAGATTATAGAAGTTTTGATAAATCTTGAACGAAAATATAATAGAGGTGTTAGTGCCTTAGAATTAGGTTCATATATGAAAATGGATAGGGCTAATGTAAGCCGTCATCTAAATAATTTGAGTAAAGCAGGAAAAATAATTAAATTAAATGGGAGACCTGTATTATATACCACTATCATAAGAAAAAATGAAGAAAATCAAATTATAGCAAAAGATATTGATTCTGATAACTCTACATTTAAATTAGAAAAAAGCAAAGATAGCTTGGAAAAACTAGTAGGAGCAGAAATGTCTTTAAAAATGCCTATACAGCAAGCTAAAGCTGCAATTTTATATCCTCCCAGGGGACTTCATACATTAATACTTGGGGAAACAGGTGTAGGAAAATCATTGTTTGCAGAAATGATGTATAATTTCGCGAAAGAATCTAAATCAATAAATGAAGATGCACCTTTTGTAAGATTTAATTGTTCTGATTATGCAGATAATCCACAGCTAGTTGTTGCTCAGATATTTGGAGTTAAAAAAGGAGCTTTTACTGGAGCTGATAAAGATAAGGATGGACTTTTGAAAAAAGCAGATGGAGGAATCTTGTTTTTAGATGAAGTCCATAGGCTATCGCCCCAAGGACAGGAGATGCTATTTACATTTATTGATAATGGCACATTTAGAAAACTAGGAGATACTGATACTCAAATTAAAGCATCGGTTCAGATAATATCAGCTACAACAGAAGATATACAATCTTTCATGCTTAAAACTTTTACGAGAAGAATTCCAATGACAATAACTTTACCGCCTCTTAGACAAAGAACTTTGGAAGAACGGTATTTGTTACTGGAATCATTTATTCGAGAGGAATCTGTGAGATTGCAAAAAAAAATATATATCAGTAAAAATTCAATAATCTCGTTTTTGATATATGACTGTAATAATAATATCGGAGAGCTTAGAAGTGATGTTCAGCTAGCTTGTGCTAAGGCATTTCTAAATTATAAAGTAAATAAAAATGACTTTATATTAATAGACCAAGACGAGTTGCAGCCTAGGGTGCAAAAAGGAATGATGAATTTTAAAGCCTATAGAAATGAAGTTGAGAAAATATCATCTAGTATTAGTGATATTGTGCAGTTTTCATATGATGTTGAAAGTAATTCAGCATTAAAGATACGCCAGAATAATTCAAAAGAAATAGCTAAAGTAAGTTTTTATTCTATGATAGAAGATAAGATGAATGAGCTGAAAGAACAGAATATAGATCCAGATGAAATAAATAATATTTTAAACGTAGATTTAGAAAATTATTTTAAAAAGTATATAAATAGTCTGAGTGATGAAGTTGGAAAAAATGAAATATCAAAAATTGTTGATATAAAGTTAATAGATTCAGTAGAGCAAATGCTGAAAATTGCATCTGAAAAATTAGATAGACAGTTTGATAGAAAAGTATATTTTGGATTATCATTACATTTACAAGGTAGTATTGAAAGAATGAGTCGAGGGATCAAGATACACCATCCAAAACTTAATAGTATTAGAATGCAGTATAGAGATGAATTTATAACAGCAATGGAGATTATTAAGATAATAGAAACTAACTTTAATGTTCAGGCAAGCTTAGATGAGATAGGTTATATAACTATGTTTTTAGCAGCTGGAAAAGATGAATTTAATGAGTTATTAGAAATAAAAGTTGGCGTTTTAGTTATAATGCATGGAAAAAATACTGCATCTAGCATGGTTGAAGTGGCAAATACCTTAATTGGAGAAGAATATGTAAAAGCATTAGATATGCCATTAACGATGAAAGCTGAAGATATGCTTGAACTTGCAAAGAAGAAAATTTTAAATATGGAAAATCGAAATGGTATTTTAATGCTTGTAGATATGGGGTCTTTAAGTAACTTTGGAAAAATAATTGAAAATGAGCTTGGAATAAAAATTAAAACTATTAATATGGTAACGACTCTTACTGTTATAGAAGCTGGGCGAAAGGCTTTAAATGGTAGAAGTTTAGAGTCAATATATACTTCTTGCCAGGAGCTTGGAAGATTTTCAATACAAATGGAAAAGGAAGATTATTTAAAAGAAAAAGAATTAGCTATAATAACAACTTGCTTTACAGGGGAAGGTGCAGCTGAAAAAATAAAAAATAGAATAGAAAATTCATTAAAACACATAAATAAATTAGAGATAATACCTTTAGATATTTTAGATAAAGAAGATTTTTTCAAAAAAGTTAAAAAACTAAAAGAACGATATACAATTTTAGCTATTGTTGGAACAGTAAATATGTTTATTGATGGAGTTCCATTCATATCAGCACAAGAAATTTTTATTGATAAGGGAATTGTACGTTTAGAAAATTTAATAAATATTGAAGATGAGTTTTTAAAAGTAACAGAATCATTAGAATCACAGATTAAAGGTTTAAATTGCAGGAAGATGGCTATTAATATAAGAGATACTATTTCAAATATTGAAGAAAGCTTAGAGATTAATATAGATCAACAGGCTAAAATAGGTATTTTGATTCATATGGCATTTTTAATAGAGAGATTAATTGAAGAAAATGAAGAAATTAAATTTAAAAACTTAGATAAATATAGATATGAACATGGAAGAGAATTTATTTTAGTGAAAAAGAGTTTGAGTAAAATAGAAAACGAATACAAAATTATTATTAATGATCATGAATTAGCACACATTGTTAGGATGGTTATAGAAAATAAGATAAGCGTGTAAATTATAACAAGTAAGTGTGTAAAAAATATAGTGTGTAAATAGAAAATACACACTATATTTTTTTCATTACACAGTAGTTTGTAGGACGTAAAACAAGTGATATAGCCAATTACATAAAATTAAAAAATAAGTTTTAGACTTGGCATAATTATTGCTTTATATATAAGTGTAATAAAAGTACAGGAGGAATGATAATATGAAAAAAATATTATTAGTATGTTCAGCAGGAATGTCAACAAGTTTATTAGTATCAAAAATGCAACAAGCAGCTAAAGATAAAAACATCGAATGTTTAATTAGTGCCACAGGGGAATCAGAATTAAAAGAAAATATGGATGGAACAAATGTAATATTATTAGGACCACAAGTAAGATTTTTATTATCAAAAATTAAAAAGCTTGTAGAACCAAATGGAATAGAAGTAGATGTAATAAATTCAGTTAATTATGGAACAATGAATGGAGAATTAGTATTAAAACAAGCATTAGATCTTATTAAATAATTAATTTTGAAAAAATTATAACAACATACGGAGTATATTAAGGAGAATAAAGATGGAAGAAATAATAATGAATCTAATATTACACAGCGGAGAAGTAAGAAGCTATTCAATGGAAGCTATTCAAGAAGCAAAACGAGGAAATATAGAAGAAGCTAGAAATTTAATTGAAAAGGCAGATAAGGAACTTGCAGAATCTCATAAGGTTCAAACTTCATTGATTCAAAATGAAGCAGCAGGGAAGAAAACAGAAGTTTCATTGTTATTAGTTCATGCACAAGATCATTTAATGACAAGTATGACTGTAAAGGATTTAGCTATAGAAATAATAGACATACATGAAAAAATTAAATAATAGTAAGTTTAAATAAAGAAAGCAGGGGAACTATGAAATATGTTATAGGAGTCGATGCAGGTGGTACAAAGACTGAAGCAATAGCATATGACGGTAATGGAAAAATTATTGCAAGATCTGTAAAGGGGTTTGGAAATTTATTAAATGATAAAGAAGTTGCATTATCTAATATAGAAAGTGCTGTAATAGAAATAATGTCTACATGTGGAAGAGAAAATTTACATGGCATATATGTAGGAGCAGCTGGATGTGAAGTTGGAGATAATGCAAGGCTTATAGAAGAAAGATTGAAATTGAAGATCAATACTTATATAAAAGTTATGAATGATGCAGAAATTGCATTGAAGGCTATGCTGAAAGGCAGTGATGGAATTTTAACAATAGCAGGAACTGGATCAATTGTATTTGGAATGAACAAAGGGATTTCTTCAAGATGTGGTGGATGGGGAAATCTCTTAGGAGATGAAGGTAGTGGATATCAGATAGTTATTTCTGCTATAAAAAGAATGATAAAAGAAGAGGAAGAAGATTTGCCACAATCAGATTTAACAAAAGCTATCTTAAAAGAATTGAAAATTAATTCAGTTAATAAAATTACTGAGTTTGTTTATTCAGGAACAAAAGATGAAATAGCCTCATTAACACCTATAATTGCTAGGGTTGCAAAAGATGGAGATATAATAGCAGAGGAAATTTTATTAGAACAAGGAACAGAATTAGCTAGAACAGTTGAAAGATTATATAAAAAATTAAAATTTAGTAATTGTTCAATAGGACTTGTTGGTGGGGTTATTAGAAACATAGATTTGCTTAAAAATGCATTTGAAGGATATTTAAAGGACAACATTAAAGTGGATGAATTTATATATGAAGAAGTTTCGCCAACAAAAGGAGCATATTATGAGTATATTAATGAACTTAAAATAAATGAGGTGAATTAAGATGAAAAGATTAGGAATTTCTGTATATCCAAATCACATGGGAATAGATGAAATAGTTAACTATATACATTTAGCAGGAAAATATGGATTTAAAAGAATATTTACATGTTTAATATCTGCAGGAGATAAGGATATAGACAGTGTAATAGATGAATTTAAAATAATGCTTAATGCAGCAAAACAAGAAGACATGGAAGTTATTGCAGATATAGATCCAACTATATTTAAGAAGTTAGGTGCTACAATATATGATTTGAGCATATTTAAAAAAATTGGTCTAGATGGAATCAGATTAGATTTAGGATTTAGCGGACAAGAAGAAGCTATAATGTCTTTTAACGATTATGGATTAAAAGTTGAGTTAAATATAAGTAATGGTACAAAATATATTGATAATATTTTATCTTATAAGGCTAATTTGAATAATATATATGGTTGTCATAATTTTTATCCACATAAATATACAGGATTATCATATGAGCATTTTATAAAGTGTTCAAAACAATTTAAAGAATTAGGAGTAAATGTTGCTGCTTTTGTAAACTCTCAAGCTGCTCAATATGGACCTTGGCCAGTATCAGAGGGCTTATGTACATTGGAAATGCACAGAAACTTACCAATTGATGTTCAAGCTAAACATTTAATTGCTACAAGCTATGTAGACGATATTATAGTAGCTAATTGCTTTGCAACAGAAGAAGAACTTAAATCATTAAGTGAATTAAATAAAGAAAAATTAACATTTACGGTTGAATTTAATGAATTTGCAAGAGACTTAGATAAGAAGATTGTATTAGAAGAATATCATTATAATAGGGGTGATGTTTCGGAATATATGATAAGGTCTACACAAAGCAGAGTAAAATATAAGAATGAGAGTTTTCCTCCAGTAAATACACCTAACATACAGAAAGGTGATATATTGATAGATTCAGATTTATATACAAGATATGCTGGAGAATTACAAATAGCATTAAAAGAAATGAAAAATGAAGGTAAAACTAATGTCATAGGAAGAATTGTTGACGATGAGAAATTTTTACTAGATTTTATTGAACCTTGGAGTAGTTTTGGATTTATAGAAAAATAGTATATATATTAATTTGAAATAAAGGGGAGAAAAATATGAAAAAGTTTTTTGAATGGATGGAAAATTATTTTGTTCCGATAGCATCAAAAATAGGATCTCAAAGACATTTAGTAGCAATCCGTGATGGATTTGCAACATT
This sequence comes from Clostridium butyricum, assembly GCF_006742065.1. Taxonomy (NCBI): domain Bacteria; kingdom Bacillati; phylum Bacillota; class Clostridia; order Eubacteriales; family Clostridiaceae; genus Clostridium; species Clostridium butyricum. Next base: position 359,399 of record NZ_AP019716.1, read on the forward strand.
GACACCAGTGATAATGGCAGGTGCATTTGCAACATTATTCAATAATTTAGGGTTTGAACCATATCAAAATTTTATGAACTGGTTATTACCAGCAGGGTGGAAAAATTTTGGTGGAGATATATGGACTGCATCTTTTGGAATAATGTCAATATTGGTTGTATTTAGTGTTTCATATCATTTATCTAGGTCTTATAATAAAGATGGTCTTGCAGCAGGAATAGTGGCATCAGCAGCAGCTATGATGCTATATAAAACAGCTGAAGATGGAACATTACCATTTACATTTTTAGGAGCACAAGGATTATTTATTGCACTTATTGTAGCTATAATTGCAACAGAAATATTTGTTAAATTGATAGGTAATCCTAAATTAATAATAAAGATGCCTGATGGTGTTCCACCAGCAGTAGCAAAATCGTTTGCAGCATTAATACCATCAATAGTAGTTTTAGCAGTGGCAGCAGGTGCCAAGGAATTATTAATAGTATTAGGTTTACCAGATGTACATCAAGCGTTGTTTAATGCAATACAAGCACCACTTCAAGGATTAGCTGGAAGCTTAGGTGGAGTATTAGTTATAGTATTTATGATACATTTATTATGGTTTTTCGGATTGCATGGTTCAAATATAATGGCACCAATAATAAACGCATTATTATTACCATTAACTTTAGCAAACACAGAAGCTTTTGCTAACGGTCAAGCACCTCAAAATATATTAAACAGTCAGTTTATTGATTCGTATGTAAATCTTGGAGGATCAGGAGCTACAATTGGATTACTTATAGCAATATTTATTATTGGTAAAAGGAAAAGCGCTCAACAAAAGGTTATTGCTAATTTAGGAACTGCACCAGGATTATTCAATATTAATGAGCCTGTAATATTTGGAATGCCATTAATATTAAATCCAATTTACTTTATTCCATTTATATTAGCACCAATGGTATCAACAATAATTGCTTATACACTAACATACATTGGATTTGCACCTAAAGTAGTTGTAATGGCAGGATGGACTACACCACCAGTATTAGGAGCAATATTATCAACTAATTCAATAAGAGGTGGAATTACAGCTCTTATATGTTTAGCTGTAACAATATTAATATATATTCCATTTGTAATAATGGCAGCAAAACAAGAAAATGAAGGTGTAAATAATTAATAAAAATTTTATCAGTTTTTACTAATTTAAATATTTTAGTTAATAAAGAATAAGTTTTCTATTAAAAAATAAATTATATAATAGTTGTGAGCCATGTTAAATTTAGTTAGCTATCTTAATTTAACATGGCTTTTTATGAAGATATAACTATATATATCCAAATAAAATATTACGTAATTATTAAGAAACATATCTTAGTATTAAAAAATATATAATAATATTGTAAATAGTTTGGTAGAGTATTATCATATAAAAGTAAGGTGTTTTAATCCTTAAAGACCAAGATATGAACTTTATTTATTAAATAAAGGGATTTGAATATTATTAATATTGGAGGAAGTGGTCTAATCTTGATGATTAATACTCACAGGCTTATGGGTGAGAATATTTTAAAATATGCCAATAGTAAAAGTATTTATTTAATTAATAAGAAAAGATTTATATGGGGTAATATAAAACCAGATTGTACACCGAAATATAAAGTTAAAAAACACTATTATGATGAAAGTATAGATATGATAATAGATAAAATAATACATTTATCATCTCTTACATTAGAAGAAGTATATTTTGATATGAAGCTTGGAAGATTTTCAGAAGAACTTGGAGTAGTCTGTCATTTTTTATGTGACTTTTTCTGTGCACCACATTATTATAGATGGGAATTTAAGAGTACAAATGCAGTAAAACAGCATATGATGTATGAGCAGAAGTTAGCTAAATTATGCAAGACATTTAAACCTACAAAGATAATTAATACAAACATCAATAGGGAAAATTTAGAGGAGTTTATAGAAGAACTGCAAAAGCAATATGATGGAATAGTTAATTATAATAATGATCTTACTTTTGCTTACTATGTTTGCGATAGTGTAATCAATATGGTTTTGAATCATGTATTTAGTAATAAAAATTTATCGGGAAAAAATATAATTGCGTATAAGAGCAAAGTAATAATATAAAAGCTTGGAATTTTGGAGAAACTATTTTAAAAGTTATAGATAATTTAACTTTTAAAGTAGTTTTTTTATTTTAAAAAGTGTTGCCAAATTATGAAATTAATCATATAATAAAAACAAACATATGAACAAGTGCTCATATGTTCATAGGAGGTAAGAATTTTGAAAGAAGAAAATACAAATATAGATAATTGTTCTTGTAATGTAATTCATGAAGATGTTGTAGAAATGGTTAAAAATGCATTACCACAAGATGAAGTGTTATATGATCTTGCTGAATTATTTAAGGCTTTTGGTGATTCAACAAGAGTAAAAATATTATGTGCATTATTTGAATCTGAAATGTGCGTATGTGATTTATCAGCAATTTTAGGAATAAGCCAATCAGCAGTATCTCATCAGTTAAGAACTTTAAAAGCTTCTAGATTGGTAAAGTTTAAGAGAGTAGGAAAAGTTGTTTATTATTCTCTTGAAGATGAACATATAAAGCATATTTTCAATGAAGGTTTCAAACATATAATAGAATAATTTTAATTATGGAAACAAATTAATTATGTATCATATTATGAATTTATAGTCAGCTACATATAATTCAAGAAAGGATGGAGGCGTATGTATAAAGAATTTAAATTGAATTTAAAAGGGCTTGATTGTGCCAACTGTGCTAATAAAATTGAAGACAGAGTCAATAAATTAGAAGAAGTAGAAGAAGCTAATATAAATTTTTCATTAGGAAGAATAAATATAAAAATAAAGAATGAAGATTCTAAAGAAAATGTAATAAATCATGTTAAGAGAATAGTAAAGGAATTAGAACCAGATGTAGAAGTAAGTGAATATAAGAAGGTATCAAAACCATTAAAAAAACCTAATTCTAATAATCATACGAATACGAATAAAGATAATGAAATAAAATTAATTCTGGAAGGACTCAATTGTGCAAATTGTGCTAATAAAATAGAAGCTAGAGTTAATAATTTAGAAAATGTAATAGAAGCTAGTCTTAATTTTTCTGTAAGCAAATTATTAATAAAATTTAATGAAAATATAGAAAAAGCAACTATAATTAATTCAGTAAAAAAAATAGTAAAAGAACTAGAGCCAGATGTTGTTGTTAAAGAAGATGGGAAAGAAAAACAAATTAAAGATATTAAAAACCATGAACATCAGCATTGTGATGGAGAATGTTGCAAACATGATGAAGGGCAAGTATTAGATACAGAAAATGAGCAAGGTTATGAACCTGGTTTTTTAAAAAAGAATTGGAGTTTATTATTAGGAATAGTGTTATATGCAACTGCACTTATATTTGAAGATAAAGAATATATAAATTTAATATTATTTTTAGTGGCATATATTCTAGTTGGTGGAAAAGTTGTAATGACCGCATTAAGAAATATAACACGAGGACAGGTTTTTGATGAAAATTTCTTAATGACTATTGCGACACTAGGAGCTTTTATTATTGGCGAATATCCAGAAGCTGTTGCAGTAATGATTTTTTACGAGGTTGGAGAGTTATTTCAAAGTTATGCAGTTAATCGTTCTAGAAAATCAATAACATCACTTATGGATCTTAGATCCGATTATGCAAATTTATTAACTGAAAGTGGAGAAAAAAGGGTTGATCCAGAAGATGTAAATATAGATGATATTATTGTTGTTAAACCAGGTGAAAGGGTGCCTCTTGATGGAATATTAATTGATGGAATATGTTCTCTAGATACATCTGCTCTAACAGGTGAGTCAATTCCTAGAGATGTACAAATTAATGATGAAATTTTATCTGGAACTATAAATTTGAATTCGGTTATAAAAGTAAAAGTAACTAAAGTATTTGGTGAATCTACAATTTCAAGAATTTTAGAGATGGTTGAAAATGCAGGTAATAAAAAAGCTCATACAGAAAAATTTATAACAAAATTTTGTAAATACTATACACCAATAGTTGTATTTTCAGCAGTTGCAATTGCGATAATTCCACCATTTGTTATAAAGGATGCAAATTTTTCTACTTGGATTTATAGAGCCTTGTCATTTTTAGTTGTATCATGTCCATGTGCATTAGTAGTTTCAGTACCCCTTGGATTATTCTCAGGAATTGGAGGAGCATCAAGGAAGGGTATATTAGTTAAAGGTGGAAATTATTTAGAAGCCCTTAAAGATGTAGATATAGTTGTTTTAGATAAAACAGGAACATTAACAAAAGGTTCTTTTAAGGTTACTGAAGTAAATGTTTATAATATATCAAAAGATAGATTAATTGAAATTGCAGCCTTAGGCGAAAGTTTTTCAAATCATCCAATTGCTCAATCCATAGTAAAAGAATATAACAAAGAAATTGATAAGAGCAGAATAAAAAACTATACAGAATTATCAGGGCATGGAATAAAAGCAGAAATAGATGAAGAAGAAGTATTACTAGGTAATTTTAAATTAATGAAAAAATATAATATAGAATGTAAGGAAACACAATCTGTAGGTACTGTAGTTTATGTAGCAATATCAGAAAAATGTGTTGGAAGTATTGTAATAGAAGATGCTATAAAAGAAGATTCAAAAGAAGCAGTAAAAAGATTAAAAAATCTTGGAATAAGAAAAGTTGTTATGCTTACAGGAGATAATAAGAAAGTTGCAGAAAAAGTAGGAAACGAATTAGAGATTGACGAAATTTATGGTGAATTATTACCAGGAGACAAAGTTGGCAAAGTTGAAGAATTATTAAATAATAATTCTAATAATAAATTGGTGTTTGTTGGTGATGGAATTAATGATGCACCAGTGCTTGCAAGGGCTGACATTGGAGTTGCAATGGGTGGAATTGGCTCAGATGCGGCAATTGAAGCAGCAGATGTAGTTTTAATGAAGGATTCTATTAATTCTTTAGCAGATGCGATTGTTATAGGAAGAAAGACTAATAAGATATTATGGCAAAATATAATATTTTCGTTAGTAATAAAAGTTGGTGTACTAATTCTTATTTCTTTTGGAATGTCTAGCATGTGGGAAGCTGTTTTTGCAGATGTAGGAGTTACTTTAATAGCTGTTTTAAATTCTATGAGAGCATTAAAGTTATAGCATTATATATGTAGAAATAAACTGATTAAAACTAAAATATTTTGTTTTTATCAGTTTATTTCTTTTACAGAAAAACCAATTATTTTAAAATCACATAATTTTTAGAATGAGTAGGAATACTATAAATAATTAATATAAGAGAAAAGTTGATTGAGAGATAATTGGGAGGAGTATTATGTCGATTATATCAATTCTATTAACAGCTATTGGATTATCTATGGATGCATTTGCAGTAGCTTTAACAATAGGTATGAATATAAATAATGTAGATAGAAATAAAATAGCAATAAAGTCAGGAATATATTTTGGTATATTTCAAGGAATAATGCCATTTTTAGGTTGGATATTAGGTATAAAATTCACAAAATATATTCAAAGCATTGATCATTGGATAGCATTTGCTTTGCTGACTTTGATAGGCATAAAAATGATAATAGATGGAGTCAAACCTAATGAAGAAAATAAAATAAAAGAATATAGTAATAAAACATTTTTTATATTGGCAATTGCTACAAGCATAGATGCATTAGCAATAGGAGTTACATTTGCTTTTTTAAATATAAATATATTTTATGCTATTTTTATAATAGGAATTACAACTTTTGTTTTAAGTGTTAGTGCTGTATATCTTGGTAAAGTTATAGGAAATGTAATAAAAAATAAAGCAGGAATATTTGGAGGATTAATTTTACTTATTATCGGATTGAAAATTTTATTAGAACATTTAGGGGTTATAAAAATATAGCTTTTATACTTGACATAAAATTATATAAGTATGGTATTATTATTAAACATAGAGTATAATAAATTGGTGTGTACTTTATAAATCTTACTAAATAAAGTAAGTATTAGAATAACTGATTATGACAATACTTATTATTAATACAAGATAAAGAAGTATAAAGTTTATTTGATATGTGTTTATTTTAGGATAATTAGTTATAAATATAAAATGGATTGTTAAAAATTAGACTAAATTAAGGAGAAAAAAAGATGGAGAAAAGTAAAAATATATCTATGGCAGTTATAAAGAGATTGCCAAAGTATTATAGATATCTTGGTGAGCTTAAGCGAAATGAAGTAGATAGAATTTCTTCAAAGGAATTAGGGGAAAAGATAGGATTTACTGCATCTCAGATAAGACAAGACTTAAATTGTTTTGGAGACTTTGGACAACAAGGATATGGGTATAATGTAACAGAATTATATAATCAAATTAAGTCTATATTAGGGCTAGATAGAGGATACAAGGCAGCATTAGTAGGTGCTGGTAACATAGGTCAAGCAGTATCTAATTATTCGAGATTTGAAGATTTAGGTTTTAAGATTAGTACAATTTTTGATGCAAATCCAAAACTCATTGGAATGAAGATAAGAGACGTTGAAATTGTGGATATTGATGAAATGAAGCCTATATTAGAAAATGAGAAAATAGATATTGGGATAATCTGTGTTCCAAGAAAAAATGCACAAACAGTTGCTGATGATTTAATTAAAGGTGGAGTAAGAGCTATTTGGAATTTTGCTCCTGTAGATTTAATTGTACCAAGTCATGTGAAAGTAGAGAATGTTCACTTAAGTGAGAGTTTACTAACATTGATATATCTTTTAAATGAACAAGATAATTAAGACATAAGAGAAAAATCACATTGTAAATTATTGATTTATTTACAATGTGATTTTTTTATTTTTCAAGAAAGGAATGTACAAAATAGAAAGTTTAAACTGTTAATATATTTATACAAAAAATTAATATAAATACTAATAATGAAAAAAAAAGAATTAATAAAAAAAATACTTAAAAATGGTAATATTTTATTGCAAAAAATTTAACAAAGTATTATAATTTGATATAAGGAGCATGGCTCCAATTATTTTACTTACATTTGTTATAATATTAACAAATGAATGAGTGAAATCATTATTCTAAATAGTAAGAAAATTAAAAAAATAAAAATAAGCCAAATTGAAGGGGGATCCTAGTATGGAATTAGAAAATGTGATTCTTGAAAAAGAAGGACATTTAGCAATTGTTACAATTAATAGACCTAAAGCTTTAAATGCTTTAAATTCTGCGACTTTAAAGGACTTGGATACAGTATTAGAAGATTTAGAAAATGATACTAACATCTATGCTGTTATCTTAACTGGAGCAGGTGAAAAATCTTTTGTAGCTGGAGCAGATATTGCAGAAATGAAAGATTTAAATGAAGCTCAAGGAAAAGAATTTGGAGAACTTGGTAATAAAGTATTTTTAAGATTAGAAAATTTAAACAAGCCTGTTATTGCAGCAATACAAGGATTTGCTCTTGGTGGCGGATGCGAAATATCTATGGCATGTGACATAAGAATAGCATCTGAAACTGCATTATTTGGACAACCTGAAGTAGGTTTAGGAATTACACCAGGATTTGGTGGAACTCAAAGATTAGCAAGAATAGTTGGACTAGGAAAAGCTAAAGAAATGATTTATACAGCTAGAAATATTAAAGCTGATGAAGCTTATAGAATAGGATTAGTTAACAAAGTTGTAGCTTTAGAAGATCTTATGAATGAAGCTAAAAAAATGGCTTCAAATATTATAGCAAATGCTCCAGTAGCTGTTAAGTTATGTAAGGATGCAATAAACAGAGGTATGCAAGTAGGAATCGATGAAGCTGTTATGATAGAAGCTGAAGATTTTGGTAAATGTTTTGCTACAGAAGATCAAACTGAAGGAATGACTGCTTTCTTAGAAAGAAGAAAAGAAAAGAATTTCCAAAATAAATAGTATTTTAATATGGTAAAAATCCATTACAGATTTATATATATGTTATCAAGGTTTTAATTAACAAGGAGGGCAATTTAATGAATTTCCAATTAACTAGAGAACAAGAATTAGTACAACAAATGGTTAGAGAATTCGCAGTAAATGAAGTTAAGCCAATTGCTGCTGAAATCGATGAAACTGAAAGATTTCCAATGGAAAATGTTAAAAAAATGGGTGAATTAGGAATGATGGGAATCCCATTTTCTAAAGAAGTTGGAGGAGCTGGCGGAGATGTTCTTTCTTACATAATTTCAGTAGAAGAATTATCAAAGGTTTGTGGTACAACAGGAGTTATACTTTCAGCTCATACTTCATTATGTGCATCAGTAATAAATGAAAATGGTACACCAGATCAAAAAGCTAAATATTTACCAGATCTTTGCTCAGGTAAAAAAATAGGAGCTTTCGGTTTAACTGAACCAGGTGCTGGTACAGATGCAGCAGGTCAACAAACTACTGCAAGATTAGAAGGTGACCATTATGTATTAAATGGTTCAAAAATCTTCATAACTAATGGTGGAGTTGCTGAAACATTTATAGTTTTTGCTATGACTGATAAATCAATGGGAACTAGAGGAATATCAGCATTTATAGTTGAAAAGTCATTCCCAGGATTCTCAATTGGTAAGTTAGAAAACAAAATGGGTATTAGAGCATCTTCTACTACTGAATTAATTTTTGAAGATTGTATAGTACCAAAAGAAAACTTAATTGGTAAAGAAGGTAAAGGCTTCGGAATAGCAATGAAAACTCTTGATGGAGGAAGAATTGGTATTGCAGCTCAAGCTTTAGGTATTGCAGAAGGTGCTTTTGATGAAGCAGTTGCATACATGAAAGAAAGAAAACAATTCAATAAACCACTTTCAGCTTTCCAAGGATTACAATGGTACATTGCTGAAATGGACGTTAAGATAGAAGCTGCAAAACACTTAGTATATAAGGCTGCTTGGAAGAAACAAAATGGTATACCTTATTCAGTTGATGCAGCAAGAGCTAAATTATTTGCTGCTGATGTTGCAATGGAAGTTACAACTAAGGCTGTACAATTATTTGGTGGTTATGGATACACTAAAGAATATCCAGTAGAAAGAATGATGAGAGATGCTAAGATAACTGAAATCTATGAAGGAACTTCAGAAGTTCAAAAGATGGTTATCGCTGGAAGCATTTTAAGATAGGAGGACTTTTAGAATGAATATAGTAGTTTGTGTAAAACAAGTTCCAGATACAACAGCTGTAAAAATTGATCCAAAGACTGGTACATTAATAAGAGATGGGGTTCCATCAATAATAAATCCAGAGGATAAACATGCTTTAGAAGGTGCGTTAAGAATAAAAGAAGCAACTGGTGCTAAAGTAACAGTTGTAAGCATGGGGCTTCCAATGGCTAAAGCAGCTCTTAGAGAAGCATTATGTATGGGAGCTGATGAAGCTATTTTATTAACAGATAGAGCACTTGGAGGAGCTGATACATTAGCAACTTCAAAAGCATTATCAGGAGTTATAGCTAAATTAGATGCTGATATAGTATTCGCTGGTAGACAAGCAATTGATGGAGATACTGCACAAGTTGGTCCAGAAATCGCTGAACATTTAGATATTCCTCAAGTAACTTACGTTCAAGACGTAAAAGTTGAAGGGGAAACATTGATAGTAAACAGAGCATTAGAAGATGGTCATCAAGTAGTTGAAGTTAAGACTCCATGTCTATTAACTGCAATTGAAGAATTAAATAGCCCAAGATATATGAACGTTGCAAGAATATTTGAAACTAACGATGATGAAATCAAAGTTATGGGAGCAGCAGATATAGATGTACCTGTTGAAGAATTAGGACTTAAAGGTTCGCCTACAAAGGTTAAGAAGTCAATGACTAAAGAAGTTAAAGGTCAAGGTGAATTAGTTAAACAAGAACCTAAAGACGCTGTAACATACGTTTTAGGAAAATTAAAAGAGAAACACTACATCTAAGATAATAGGAGGTTAAGTAATTATGAATATAGCAGATTACAAGGGCGTTTGGGTCTTTGCTGAACAAAGAGAAGGCGAATTACAAAAAGTGTCTTTAGAATTACTTGGAGAAGGAAGAAGACAAGCTGATAAACTAGGAGTTAAGTTAACAGCATTATTATTAGGAAGCAATATTGAAGGATTAAGCAAAACATTAGCAGAACATGGTGCTGATGAAGTTTTAATTGCTGATGATAAATTATTAGAACATTATACAACTGATGCATATACAAAAGTTATCTGTGACCTAGTAAATGAAAGAAAACCAGGAATATTATTTGTTGGTGCTACTTTTATCGGAAGAGATTTAGGTCCAAGAGTTGCAGCTAGATTAAACACAGGACTTACAGCTGACTGTACATCAATAGATGTAGAAGTTGAAAATGGTGATTTATTAGCTACAAGACCAGCATTTGGTGGTAACTTAATGGCTACAATTGCATGTCCTGAACATAGACCACAAATGGCTACAGTAAGACCAGGAGTTTTTGCTAAAGTTGAAAGTGATGGAGCTAACTGTAACATAGAAAAAGTTAATGTGGAATTAACTGATTCTGATGTTAGAACTAAAGTATTAGAAACAGTTAAAACTGCTAAAGATATCATAGACATATCAGAAGCTAAAGTTATTGTTTCTGGTGGTAGAGGTGTTGGATCTAAGGAAAACTTTGCATTACTAGAAGAATTAGCTAACATATTAGGTGGAACAGTTGCTGGTTCTAGAGCAGCAGTTGAAAAAGGATGGATAGAAAATGCTTACCAAGTTGGACAAACTGGTAAAACTGTAAAACCATCAATTTATATAGCATGTGGTATTTCAGGAGCTATCCAACACGTTGCTGGTATGCAAGATTCTGATATGATTATTGCTGTAAATAAAGATGAAACTGCGCCAATAATGAAGGTTGCAGATTACGCTATCGTTGGAGATATTAAAAAGGTATTACCTGAATTAATTGCTCAAGCAAAGGAAATTGTAGAAGCTGAATAATTAATTGATTATAGAAAAACAGTAGTGGATTTTAGAGCGGAATTTAATTAATAAATTTATATAAAATTTTGGTTAATATATTATGTATTTACTATATCTAAGGCCAGAAATATGCCTGGTCTTAGTATTTTAAATAAATGGAACAGAAATATATATATTTAGGAGGAATTTATTCATGAAAAAAGTATTTGTACTTGGTGCAGGAACTATGGGTGCTGGAATTGTTCAAGCATTTGCTGCAAAAGGTTGTGAAGTAATTGTAAGAGACATAAAAGAAGAATTTGTTGATAGAGGAATAGCTACAATAACTAAGTCTTTATCTAAATTAGTGGCTAAAGAAAAAATTACTGAAGCAGACAAAGAAGAAATTCTTTCAAGAATATCAGGAACAACTGATATGAAATTAGCTGCTGACTGCGATTTAGTAGTTGAAGCTGCTATTGAAAACATGAAAATTAAAAGAGAAATATTTGCTGAATTAGATGAAATCTGTAAACCAGAAACTATTTTAGCTTCAAATACTTCTTCATTATCAATAACTGAAGTTGCATCTGCAACTAAGAGAGCTGATAAAGTTATAGGAATGCATTTCTTTAATCCAGCTCCAGTTATGAAGTTAGTTGAAGTTATAAGAGGAGCTGCTACTTCTCAAGAAACTTTTGATGCTGTTAAGGAAATGTCAGAATCAATAGGTAAAACTCCAGTAGAAGTTGCTGAAGCACCAGGATTTGTTGTAAACAGAATTTTAATCCCTATGATTAATGAAGCTACTTTCATTTTACAAGAAGGTGTTGCAAAGGAAGAAGATATCGATGCAGCTATGAAACTTGGAGCTAACCACCCAATGGGACCTTTAGCTTTAGGTGACCTTATAGGATTAGACGTATGTTTAGCTATCATGGACGTTTTATATAACGAAACAGGAGATAGTAAATACAGAGCTAGCAGTCTTTTAAGAAAGTATGTTAGAGCTGGTTGGTTAGGTAGAAAGACTGGAAAAGGATTCTACGATTATTCTAAATAATTTTAACTTTATAATATCCCGTTAAATAAATATACTCCTAGAAGCAGTCTGCTTTTAGGAGTTTTTGTGATGGAAATTATTAATATAAATTATTATTAAAGGCTGTATAAAATGTAAGTTTTATGCAGTTTATTTAATTTTACATATGCACTATAGTTTTAGTTCATAAATTATAAAGTGTAAATTGAAACATAATATATATGTTCATATAAAAATAAAGTTATCCATGATATAATTATAATTGTTAATTAAGTATAATTATCCATAATCTTTATGCAATGATTTGATTATACTAATAGAGATTATTAATTTAGTTACAAGTGGAATTACAATAAACAAATATAAAGGTGGTAATGAAGATGGACTATAAACAAATAAAAGAATATGATGATTATTTAGTAATAGAAGATGTTAAAAATTTTAAGTTAAAGCAGACTTTTGAATGTGGTCAATGTTTTAGATTTCATAAAATAAGTGATACAAATTACATAACTGTAGCATTTGAACGTGTTATAGAACTTGAAGAAGACGGAAATGATATAAAGATATATAATTCTAGCAGAGAAGATGTTGAAAATATCTGGATTGATTATTTTGATTTAAATAGAGATTATTCCAAAATTAAAGAAGAATTATCAAAAGATGATTTGTTGAGAAAAAGTGTTGAGTATGGTCCTGGTATAAGAATTTTAAATCAAGATCCATTTGAGATATTAATTAGCTTTATTATATCAGCTAGAAATAGTATTCCTTCAATAATGAAAACAATAAATAAGATATCTGCAAAATGGGGGAGAACTATAGAGTACAAAGGAAATACATATAATGCATTTCCAACAATAGAACAAATAAAAGATGCTACATTAGAAGAGATTCAAGAAACAGGAGCTTCTTTTAGAAGCAAATACATTATAGATACAATTTCAAATGTATATAGTAGTTATAAAGCTAAAAAAGACAAAGACTCCGAAAAAATAGAAGAATTTAAAAAATACGATTTAGAGTATATAAAAAGTCTTAATGATGATGAATGTCATTCGGCCTTACAGGAATTTAAAGGTGTAGGTGCAAAGGTGGCAGATTGTATTATGCTTTTTTCAATGGAAAAGTATTCAGCATTTCCAGTTGATGTATGGGTTAAGCGTGCTATGATTTATTTTTATGGAGCAGAAGATGCATCATTAAATAAGATAAGAATATTTGCAAGAAATCAATTTAAAGAATTATCAGGATTTGCACAACAGTACTTATTTTATTATGCTAGGGAAAATAAGATTACAATTGATTAATTTAATAAATATAGACAAAATTAAAGGCAAGGTATAATCACCTTGCCTTTAATTTATATATTATTTTAAACTCAAGATATTTCTTAGAAACACCTTCATTAATTTTCTAATTTAAATCAACTACTTTTTCTAACTCGACGTGATTTTTTTATTGGAACGTAAGAATCCCCAGGTATATTCTCTACGAACTTTAAATATTTTTTAATCTTGAAATCCTTTTTTATAAGTTCTAGTGAGTTAAATCTAGATGCTAATTCACGGTTTGTAAATAGTGCATGAATAGCACAATGACAAGTTGGACATAAGTGTATTGTATCTAATTTTTTACCGCCTTTTTCTAATGGTATCAAATGATGATTTGTTATTATCGAGACACTTCTATTACACAATTCACAAATATGGTATTGGGCCATAAAATCCTCCTCGTATATAAAAATATATTTCATGTATTAATTATATCATAATAGAATTTAAAATCAAAAGAGTTTAGTATTTTATAGGAATAGCATTAAATTAAATATAAAACTATGTTATAATTATACAATGATGTAAAATTATAACATAAATATAGAGGTGGTTTAATGTTTCAATTTGAAAATCAGTTGGCTAAATTAAAACATGAAGTTTTGACTAGAGTGGCTGTACTTGCAAAGCAGAATAATCTAACAAGAGAAGAAATAGAAAAAATTCCATATGAAATGATACAAGGAGATATTCCTAAATATAGAGATAATGTTCAACATGAAAGAAATGTGGTTTTAGAGAGAGTAAAACTTGCCGCCGGCTATCTTCCAAATGGAAGATATAGTGAAGAATTAATAGATATATCTGAAAATAAACAAATTTTATATGTCATAAAAGCAGCATGTGATAGATGTCCTACAAAAAAATTTGAGGTTACTGATGCTTGTAGAAATTGTATAGCGCATAAGTGTCAGAGTGTATGTAATTTTGGAGCTATAAGTTACGTTAATGGAAGAGCACATATAGATACAACAAAGTGTAAGGAATGTGGAATGTGTAAAAAAGCATGTCCTTATGATGCGATTGCACAAGATATGAGACCTTGTAAGAGAGCGTGCCCTACTGGAGCCATAAATTTTAATAAATACGATTTAAGCACTGAAATAACTGAAAGTAAGTGTATAAATTGTGGAGCATGTATGGCATCATGTCCATTTGGTGCAATAGAGGATAAGAGCAGTATAGTTAAAATTGTTAATGAATTGATGTCTGATAATGATATTTATGCAGTTGTAGCACCTGCCATAACAGGACAATTTAATATAAATGTTAAATATGGACAAGTAAAAAATGCAATAAAGAAATTAGGTTTTAAAGATATGACAGAGGCTGCGTGTGGAGCAGATGCCGTTACTGTACATGAAAGCAATGAATTTATAGAGAGAATGAGTATAGGAGATTCTTATATGACTAATTCATGCTGTCCAGGATTTGTTAGCTATATTGAAAAGTTAGTACCAGATCAATCTTCAAGAATATCAAGTACAGTATCACCAATGGTTGCTACAGGTAGATATATAAAGAATAAGAATGCGAATGCTAAAGTAGTATTTATAGGACCATGTACAGCAAAGAAAAATGAAGTGCTAATTGATAGTATTAAAGATTCTGTAGATTACGTACTAACATTTGAAGAACTATTTGCGTTATTCGATGCTTTTGAAATAAATCCATCTGAGTGTGAAGAGATTACAGTTGATGATGGTTCTATTTTTGGAAGGGGGTTTGCAATAGGTGGGGGACTAACCGCTTCTATTGAAAACTATATTTCTGAAAAAAGAATAGAAACAGAATTTAAGCCAGTAAAAGTTTCTGGTGGATCAGAAATTAAAAAGACTATGATAATGGCTAAAGCAGGTAAATTAAATGGGAATTTTATTGAAGGAATGATGTGTGAAGGTGGATGTATTAATGGTGCAGCTAAAGTTGTTTCTTCTGTAAAAGCTAAAGCTAACTGTGTGAAAAATAATAAAGAAGGAGAAATCAAAAGTGTCATGTCTAATAAAATATTAGATGAATTTGACAATATAAGCTTAAAGAAGTGATTTAGCAAAATAAAAGTTTTTAAATAAAACTTGTAAAATCTCTTTAAAACCTCAGAAAATATGAGTAATTTTAAAGAGATTTTTCTTGTAATTAAAGTCATTTATATAAAGAAAAAACAAGATTTATTTTGCTTACTATAATTTTGAGAAAATTAAAGAAAAAATGAGTATTGGCGATTTATTCAGAAATAAACGGTAATATTTACAGAAAAACAGGATATAATATTGGAAGTAATGTTTGAATTATATGGATATAAACGCTATTATAATTATATTAGCACTCGATGATGATGAGTGCTAACAATTGAAATAAAAATAATAAAAATAATAATATATATATTTTAAGGAGGGTTTTTTCATGAATATTAAACCACTTGGTGAAAGAGTAGTAATTAAAAAATTAGAGGCAGAAGAAAAGACTAAGAGTGGAATAGTCTTAACAGGAAGTGCTAAGGAAAGACCACAAGAAGCAGAAGTAGTTGCTGTAGGTCCAGGCGCAGTTGTAGATGGAAACAGAATTGAAATGGAAGTTAAAGTTGGAGATAAGGTTTTATACTCTAAATATGCAGGAACAGAAGTTAAAGTTGATGGGCAAGAATATACTATATTAAAACAAGAAGATATACTAGCAATAGTTGAATAAAATCAATTAGAATGAAATTTTAAGCATTAATAAATGGATAGAAAGTTAAATTAAGAGGAGTGTGTTATAAATGGCTAAAATGTTAAAATTCGGAGAAGAAGCAAGAAGAGCTATGCAAATTGGTGTAGATAAATTAGCTGATACAGTTAAAGTTACTTTAGGTCCAAAAGGAAGAAATGTTGTTTTAGATAAAAAATTTGGTGCACCATTAATAACAAATGATGGTGTTTCAATTGCAAGAGAAATAGAATTAGAAGATCCATATGAAAATATGGGAGCTCAATTAGTTAAAGAAGTTGCAACTAAAACTAATGACGTTGCAGGAGATGGTACTACAACTGCTACATTATTAGCACAAGCTATAATCAGAGAAGGATTAAAAAATGTAACAGCAGGTGCTAATCCAATTTTACTTAGAAATGGTATAAAAGTAGCTGTTGAAAAGGCAGTTGAAGAAATTAAAAAGAATTCTAAACAAGTAGAAGGAAAAGAAGACATTGCTAGAGTTGCTGCTATTTCTGCTGCTGATGAAGAAGTTGGTCAATTAATTGCAAATGCTATGGAAAAAGTAGGTAATGAAGGTGTTATCACTATTGAAGAATCTAAATCAATGGGAACTGAATTAGATGTAGTTGAAGGAATGCAATTTGATAGAGGATATGTATCACCTTACATGGCTACAGATACTGAGAAAATGGAAGCTGTTTTAGAAAATCCATATATCTTAATAACAGATAAGAAAATAACAAACATACAAGAAATATTACCTATACTTGAAGAGATAGTAAAGACAGGTAAGAAACTATTAATCATTGCTGAAGATATTGAAGGTGAAGCAATGGCAACATTAGTAGTTAATAAATTAAGAGGAACATTTACTTGTGTAGCTGTTAAGGCACCAGGATTTGGTGATAGAAGAAAAGAAATGCTACAAGATATTGCTATCTTAACTGGTGGTACTGTAATTGCTGAAGAATTAGGAAGAGATTTAAGAGAAGTTACTATAGATATGTTAGGAACTGCTGATAGCGTTAAAGTAAGCAAAGAAAACACAGTTATCGTTAATGGTAAAGGAAATTCAGCAGAAATTAAAGAAAGAGTTAATCAAATAAGAGCTCAAATAGAAGAAACTTCTTCAGAATTTGATAAAGAAAAGTTACAAGAAAGATTAGCAAAACTTGCAGGTGGAGTTGCTGTAATTAAAGTTGGTGCAGCTACAGAAACTGAATTAAAAGAAAAGAAATTAAGAATTGAAGATGCATTAAATGCAACAAAGGCTGCTGTTGAAGAAGGTATAGTAGCTGGTGGTGGAACAGCTTATGTTAATGTAATCAATGAAGTTGCAAAATTAACATCTGATGTTCAAGATAGTCAAATCGGTATAAATATAATAGTTAAAGCATTAGAAGAACCAGTAAGACAAATCGCAATCAATGCTGGTGTTGAAGGTTCAGTAATAATTGAAAAAGTTAAAAATAGTGAACCAGGTGTAGGATATGATGCTTTACATGATGAATATAAGAATATGCTTAAATCAGGTATAGTTGATCCAACTAAGGTTACAAGATCAGCACTTCAAAATGCTGCATCTGTAGCATCTACATTCTTAACAACTGAAGCTGCTGTAGCTGATATTCCATCTAAAGATCCTGTAATGCCAGGTGGAGCTCCAGGAATGGGAATGGACGGAATGTACTAAAATTTAATATAAAAAATTAATTATTTATTTAATATAAAAGATTGATAGAAATCCCAATATAGATTTCTATCAATCTTTTTTTATAATTATGAATACAAAATATATAATTGGTAAATATAGGAATATAAAGTAAAAAGGGAGGTTTTATATGCATTTAAGAGAATCAAGAAAAAAACAAAAAAAGAAAAAAGCTTTTACTATAATTGAGTTGGTAGTAGTTATGTGCATCGTGGGAATATTAGCCAGTGCATTAATACCACAAGTGGGTGGTTATATAACTGAAGCTAAAAAAATGAAAGTAGTAGATCAAAGCAGAAGTGTAGTAATGGCTGTAGACTCATATAATTTGAAAAATAAAGTAAAATATCCCGAAGATAAAACAGTTAGTCATATTAAAAGTGAAGCTGGAATTTCTAAATATCTAAAGGATGTTAAATTTGATAATCTTAAAGATAATACGAAAATAGAGGAATGTAGAAGTATTGTTAATGGTTCAGAATTCACAATAGATGAAAATGAACAGTTAGAAAAAGTAACAGCAGTAATACAACCAGATAATTTAGAGATAGAATAAAATATAATATTTTATAAATTTTTTATTAGACTACTTGAGCTATTTTTAAGTAGTCTAATAAAAGTAATCATTAATTTGAAAAATAATACATAAAAAATGCAATTTTTGTGTCAAGTTTATTGACTTTATTTTTTACATACATTATAATATGTTTAATTCAAAGATACGGCACATTAAAAAACTCATATATACCCTGGATATGGCAGGGAGTATCTACCGGAAACCTTAAATTTCTGACTATGAGTGATATTAATATAAGCTGATATTAATTTATTATTAGCATATTAACATCACTCAGGATGATTAATGTGCTTTTTTTATACACAAAAATAAGGGTGAAAATGCAATAAATATTTCAAAATCAATAAGAAATGCAATAAATAATTCAAAAATAGGGAGGAAATTTAAAATGGCAAAAATTATTAAAGAAGCTTATACTTTTGATGACGTATTATTAATGCCTAACAAATCAGAAATATTACCAAGAGAGGTAACTACAAGAACACAATTAACAAAGAAGATAGCTTTAAACATACCGCTTATGAGTGCTGGAATGGATACTGTAACAGAATCTAAGATGGCAATTGCAATGGCAAGAGAAGGCGGAATAGGAATTATACATAAAAATATGACTATTGAACAACAAGCTAAAGAAGTTGATAAAGTAAAAAGACAGGAAAATGGTGTAATCACAGATCCTATTTATTTATCAGAAGATCATCTTATTCAAGATGCTGAAAACTTAATGGCACAATATAGAATATCAGGAGTACCTGTTACTAAAGACGGAAAATTAGTAGGGATTATTACAAACAGAGATATAATATTTGAAACAGATTTTCAAAAGAAAATTTCAGATGTAATGACAAGTGAAAATTTAATAACTTCTCATGAAAAGACTACAGTTGAAGAAGCTAAAGAAATTTTAAAGAAACATAAAATAGAAAAATTACCTTTAGTAGATGCAGAAGGAAACTTAAAAGGACTTATAACAATGAAAGATATAGAAAAAGTTAAAAAGTTCCCAAATGCAGCTAAAGATGAAAAAGGTAGATTATTATGTGGTGCTGGTGTTGGTGTTACAGGAAACATGATGGAAAGAATTGATGCTTTAGTTAAAGCTCAAGTTGATGTTATTGTTCTTGATACAGCTCATGGACATTCACAAGGAGTTTTAGACGCAGTTAAAAAGATAAAAGAAACTTACCCAGAACTTCAAGTAATTGCAGGTAATGTAGCAACAGCTGAAGCTGTAGAAGACTTAATAGAAGCTGGAGCAGATTGTGTTAAAATTGGTATAGGACCTGGTTCTATCTGTACTACAAGAGTAGTTGCAGGTGTAGGGGTACCTCAGTTAACAGCAGTTATGGATTGTGCTGAAGTTGGAAGAAAGCATGGAGTTCCAGTAATCGCTGATGGTGGTCTTAAGTATTCTGGTGATATAGTTAAAGCATTAGCAGCTGGTGCATCTGTAGCAATGCTTGGATCATTATTTGCAGGATGTGATGAAGCTCCTGGAGAAATGGAAATATATCAAGGAAGAAGTTACAAAGTTTATAGAGGTATGGGATCACTTGCTGCTATGGAATGTGGATCTAAAGATAGATACTTCCAAGAAGGAAATAAAAAATTAGTTCCAGAAGGTGTAGAAGGAAGAGTAGCTTATAAAGGATTTGTAGCAGATACTATATTCCAATTAATTGGAGGAATAAGATCAGGAATGGGTTACTTAGGATCTAAAAACTTAGAGACTTTATATGAAACTGCAAGATTTGTAGTTCAAACAGGTGCTGGATTAAGAGAAAGTCATCCACATGATATAAATATTACAAAAGAAGCTCCAAACTACAGTGTTGGACAATAGACGAATATTATAATTAAAAAATAATCAAATGTTAATAAAAAATGCCCAAAATAAATATTTTTAGTTGAAAAAAATATTTATTTGGGCAATAATAGTATATATTAAGAACTTTTTAGGAGGAAACCATGAAAAAAGAATTAATTTTAGTTATTGATTTTGGTGGACAATATAATCAATTAATAGCAAGAAGAGTAAGAGAATGCAATGTATATTGCGAAGTTCATCCTTATACGTTAAGTGTTGAAGAAATAAAGGAAATGAATCCAAAGGGAATTATTTTTACAGGTGGACCAAACAGTGTATATGGTGAAGATTCTCCTCTATGCGATAAAGCTCTATTTGAAATAGGAGTACCTATTCTTGGTATATGCTATGGTTCTCAACTTATGTCTCATATGCTTGGAGGAAAAGTTGCAACAGCTCCTGTAAGTGAATATGGTAAAACAGAAGTAGATGTAAAGGTAGATTCTAAACTTTTTGATGGTGTATCATCTAAAACTATATGTTGGATGAGCCACACTGATTACATAGAAAAAGCTCCAGAAGGATTTAAGATAACTGGTAATACTCCTGTTTGCCCAGTTGCAGCTATGGAATGTGAAGAAAAGAATTTATATGCAGTTCAATTCCACCCAGAAGTTATGCATACACAAGAAGGTACAAAGATGCTTAATAACTTTGTATATAATGTATGCGGATGTTCTGGAGATTGGAAAATGGATTCATTTGTTGAGAAGACAATTGAAGAAATTAGAGCAAAAGTTGGAAATGGAAAAGCTTTATGTGCATTATCAGGTGGAGTTGATTCTTCAGTAGCAGCAGTATTGCTTTCAAAAGCTATTGGAAAACAATTAACATGTGTATTTGTTGATCATGGTTTACTTCGTAAAAATGAAGGAGATGAAGTTGAAGCTATATTTGGACCAAATGGTAATTATGACTTAAACTTCATACGTGTAAATGCACAAGAAAGATTTTATGAAAAATTAGCTGGAGTAGAAGATCCAGAAACTAAGAGAAAAATAATTGGTGAAGAATTTATAAGAGTTTTTGAAGAAGAAGCTAAAAAAATTGGAGCTGTTGATTTCTTAGTACAAGGAACTATTTATCCAGACGTAATAGAAAGTGGTCTTGGTAAATCAGCTGTTATAAAATCACATCATAATGTAGGAGGACTTCCTGATTATGTTGATTTTAAAGAAATAATAGAACCACTTAGATTATTATTTAAGGATGAAGTTCGTAAAGCAGGATTAGAACTTGGAATCCCAGAAAAATTAGTTTATAGACAGCCATTCCCAGGTCCAGGACTTGGTATTCGTATAATCGGTGAAGTAACTGCTGAAAAAGTAAGAATAGTTCAAGATGCAGATGCAATTTATCGTGAAGAAATTGCAAATGCAGGTATTGATAAGGAAATAGGTCAATATTTCGCAGCTCTTACAAATATGCGTTCAGTAGGTGTCATGGGTGATGAAAGAACTTATGATTACGCTATAGCACTTAGAGCAGTAACAACAAGTGACTTTATGACAGCAGAGTCTGCTGACCTTCCATGGGAAGTGCTTGGAAAAGTAACAACTAGAATAGTTAATGAAGTTAAAGGTGTTAACCGTGTAATGTATGACTGCACTGGAAAACCACCAGCAACTATTGAATTTGAATAATATAATATCCCCAGGCACCCCAGAATATCCCCCAAAAGCAACCTTAGATATTTTGAGCCTGTGGAAAAAATAGAATAAAACCTAGAAAAATAAAATACCTTGAAACTGTTAAAGCAGCAGTTTTAAGGTATTGTTTTTTGTGATATGGAAGTTTGATGAACCTTCAAAAATATAGAACTTACAAGTGTTTTAAATAGAGAAGAAAACAGGAAAATCGCGTCTATTATTTTAAAGAATTGCAAAATTATTTCGACCAAATAACTCTTTAATGCATCTAATTATTAAAAGATATTAAAGGAGAGAATTTAAATTTATGAAAAAACAAATTATTTTATGTTTATTGACTACAGGTATGCTTATTGGAGTGACAGTATATGGATCTGTGGCTTCAGACAATTATGTTGAGTCTGCACAGGTTAAAGTATTACAAGAAAAAACAGTGCTAACAAATACTGATACGGCATCAGAACCATTTTTAGATGCAAAAACTATATTAAAAGAATGCATGAATCTTATTGGAAAAAGTGATGCTGAGTCAGCAGAACTGCTTGGGGGTGGAGAAGAAAATATAGCTGGAGACGGAACTACAAAAATTGGTCGTATTTATCACGCAAAACTATTTGGTGAGACAATCGAAGTAGGAACGTTGTATGATGAAAATCAATGTGTAATGGATGTAATTATGCAATTTAAAAAAGATGATGTAAACACATACGCAGATGAGCTGATAAGCTTATACGGAGAACCCATGAGTTCCAATGATAAGATATCAGAGGGTGGAGCGACATGGAAAACTTGGAATGTAGAAGATACTATCATTCAGTTGTATCAGCAATCAGGACTTGTTTCATTAGAAATTACACCAAATTATAGTGAGGATAATGCACATTCGTTTGATACAGATCAGCTTTATACCGGATGGCTCCCTGAAGGTGTAAATCAAGTAATGGCAGAAACAGAACCGAATGAAGCGTTGGAAAAAGCTATTATCGAATACTATGAAATTCCTGATGATCAATTAAGCACAACAAAATATTACTATAATTATGTGGATTTAAACGGAGATGGTACAGATGAGATTATCGCGGTTATTGTGGGTCCATATACAAGCGGATCTGGTGGAGATTCTGCTGTATGGGGAAGAGAAGTTGAAGGAAAATTCCAAATTTATCAGGCATTTACGCTAGTTAACACTCCAATTATTGTTACAAAGGATGCAGTGAATGGTCGTGAGTTCGGAGCAAGGAGACTAATATTACAGCGAAGTGGAGCAGCAGAAAGAGAAACAGTTGAATTGGTTGCAAATGATGGTGTCTATACAAATGTTGCAGATGCAAAAATCTTCGAGGGATTAGATCAGGTTGAAGGAACAGCCATTATTTGCAATAATATGATCAAGGATATGGAAAATAAAAATTACCTAACATTAGGAAATTAAATAGATAAGTACATCGTTGATTGATACTAAGCTAAGAAAGGAAGAGTTGTTAAAAGGAAATAACATATTGAGGCAAATAAACTTTGGATTATTTTGAGGGGGGCTTACGAAATTATCAGTTAAAGTTTCATTTGCCGAAAGAGGATATAGTTCTTTATATCTAGAAAAGGTAGATATGGCATAAATGTTACCATGCAGTATCTGAAATATAAGAATAAAGTATAGGTGGTATAAATGTGAAATATATTAACGAATGCAGGTATGCTGAACTTATGATGGAAAATAGGCAAAAATTCTACCGAATTGCATACAGCTATGTGAAAAATGAACAGGAAGCGTTGGAGGTTGTAAGCGATGCTATGTATAAGGGACTAGTACACTTGAAGGATTTACGAGAGATGGACTATTTTCTTACTTGGATGACTAGGATTATAATAAATACTTCATTGGAAACACTACGTAAGAAATCCAAACTTACTCCATACGAGGATTATATGGAAGAAGTAAAAGTAGAAGAAACAGAACAAGATCAAAATTTGGATTTATACCATGCAATTGATATGTTAGAGCCAGATGAAAAGTCTTATGTTATTCTAAAATATTTTGAAGAATGTACATATAAGGAAATGTCAGATATTCTTAAAATGCCTCAAAGCACCATAAAATCAAAAATATATCGCAGTTTGAAAAAAATGAAATATTATTTGGCGGGAGGCGATAAATGATGGATACAGGGAAGGAATTGTATGATTCTATAGCAATACCTGATGATAAATTAATAGAAGCATTAAAAAAAGGTCAACGGAAATGGGATCAGGGGAAAAGAATGCTTGTTGTCAAAAGATCTGGTTTGGCAGTAGCAGCTTGTTTTGCTTTACTATTGATTACTGCTAACGTTCCTGCCATGTATGCGTATGCGAGCAATATCCCAGTTATTAAAACATTGGTGCAGGCATTAAGAAATGGAAGCGGTGGAGAGAGCATTGATCAAGTATCTATAAATGTATCAGTAGATGAACGCGCAATTACATTTCAATTCTTAGAAGGTGGGGTGATTTCAAATAAAGTATTAAGCTATTCTACAGAATTTCATTATGCTCCTGCAAGAATGGAATTTTCATTTTATAATGTTGATGCAAAATACAAAACAGTTATATTTAACAACATTAAGAATCAGATACATTCTTTAAAAGCATGCAAAGATATTTATATGGTTGAGTCGCTTGATGAGAACACCTTGAGTTTTGTAGTCCAATTGAAACAATTATATAATTATGAATTGATAGAATACCATGATCCTGGAGAAGTTACGATTCAATTTTATCAGGATGCTTACTATACAGATGGAGAAAAAAGACCAGGTCAGACGATATACCTATTGAGGAGTAGTGTGATATCATCTACAAAGGAAATTCAACAATTATTGAAGCAATATCAGAATGAAGAAATTTCTCAGATTAAAAATGAAGATGGTGGATTTATTTTTACAATAGGAGAATACAATACAGAGGATGAAGCTAAAAAGGCTTTATCTAGATTGCAAGAAGAATATGGAAATGAGATAGATTTTACAATCAACCAGTGTGCAGTTGAGCAAATACCTAAGTGAGAATATACAAATATACTAAAATTAAAGTAATTTCTAGAAAAAAGTTATATAGTAGGAATTATCCAATATGCATATTTAAAAAATATGCATTGAAATAATATTTTTTTAATTGATATATGTGGAGTTGATTTTAGTGTATTTCATAAAGTAATACACAGTGGTACGATTAAAACAAAAAACGTGGTGTTAATATGGTGGCAAAAGAAAATTGGTAAATTAGGTGAAATATCGTCAGATTATAAATAAAGGGGATGTATCAAGATAATTTAATACAACTCCTACAAGAACAACTTGCTTAATTTCAATAATATTTTATAATAAAATCTTGAAAAAACTATATTAATAGGTTTATCAGGATTTTTTCTTGATTGATATGAAAAATATAAAAGAAAGGAAAAGTGTAATGAAAATCTGTTTTTTACTGTGTTTTCATTATACAAGGTAATAAAATGAGAACACGAGTACCAGATTATTTTAAAAAATTTAAATGCATTGCTTCAGAATGTGAGGATACATGCTGTGCTGGATGGGAGATAGTAGTTGATGATGAAACATATGATTATTATAAATGTATTAAAGGTAAGTTTGGAAACAGATTAAAAAATGAAATAGTGCAAGATGAAGATGGGGACAATATTTTTATTCTTAAAGGAAATAGATGTGCATTTTTAAATGATAGAGATTTATGTGATATTTATAATGAACTTGGAGAAGAACATTTATGCTATACATGCAAGGAATACCCTAGGTTTACAGAAGAGTTTGGAAGTATACGTGAAGTAGGATTATCTTTATCATGTCCAGAAGCAGCGAGAATAATATTAGGAAAAACAAATATCACTGAATTTGATGTTGTAGAAGATGATGATATGGTATCAGCTTATAATGATATAAGTTATGATATTTTTATGCAACTTTCAACATCAAGAAATCTTATTATGAATACAATACAAAATCGTTCTATGGAATTAAGTCATAGGATATCTATTATTTTAAGTTTTACTGATGAAATTCAGAAAAAAATAGATGAAGATAAAATTGATGAAATAGTTCAGGTTAGAAAAAAATATTCTGATGATAAATTTATAAACAACTACGTTGATAGTTTGAAAAGTTTAAAAAACAATAAAGAAGCTAGATATGATAACATAAAGAAATATTTTGAAGTGTACAAAGATATTGATCATATAAATGAAGAGTGCCCTTTAGTTTTAGATGAAGCAATAAAACATTTTTATGGGGAAAATTCAGGCTTTGAATTTTATGTGGAAAAACATAATAAGTTTAAGTCATATTATGTGGATAGATTATATGAGTATGAACAAATTATAGTATATTTTATATTTAGATATTTTATGAAGGCTGTTTTTGATTATGATGTATCTGCAAAAATTAAAATGGCAGTTATAAGCATGTTGATAATAGAAGAGTTAGATGTGGTTAGATGGTGTAAAAATAATGAAGAGTTTAACTTGAATAATCAAGTAGATATAGTAAAGCTGTATTCTAAAGACATTGAACATTCAGAAGAAAATGTAGAATCACTTTATGAAAGCTTTGAAACAAAGAGTATATTTAGTTTTGAAAATTTATTAACAATAATAAATAACTAAAAATGCTAACCCAAAGAGTATAAAGATTATATTATAATACTTGTAGGAAAATTGTTTTATAGCTCAAAATGTAGCAAAATATAATAATATAGTATTTAAATTAAGTTCAGATTTATAGATTGTAATAATATAAGTCTGGGCTTTTTTATATTTACATAAATCTATGAAAATGAATCATATAAAATGATAACAAATCGAGACTTCTAGCATAATATAATATCAGGTAATTCTTAAGTTTCACGGAATACTAATTGAAGAAATTTAGAAAGCCATAGATTCTAAAATATTGAAAAAATATTTAAGTTTTAATATTAACAAATGCTATAGAGCATTATGTTTTGCTACAAAGGAGAGAAGAACATGAAAAACAGAAAGCATGGTTGCTGTCAACCATATAATAAATGTAGTTGCAAAGAAAAAAGTTGTTGGGGTGGAAAAAAATCTTGTAATAAATGTACAAGACATTGTCACTGTACACCAGAGTATTCTTCAGAAAGTACTCCAGATTGTGGATATGATTGTAATTTAAGTTGTGCTTCAGAAGAAATTCACTGTTGCAATTCTTGTGGCTGTGGAAAAGATAAATGTCATAGTGCATGTACACCAGAATGCACACCAGAATGTCCTCCAGTATGCACACCAGAATGTGGATATGATTGTAATTTAAGCTGTGGTTCAGAAGAACGTCATAGCTGTAATTCTTGTGGATGCAGAAGAGATAAATGCCATAGCGAATGTACACCAGAATGTCCTCCAAAATGCACATCAGAATGTGGACATGATTGTAATTTGAGCTATGCTTCAGAAGAAATAGATTGTTGTGAATACAGACCACATAAAAAATGCAGATATCATACAGTATGTACACCAGAATGTCCTCCAAGATGTACTCCAGAGTGCGAGTATGATTGTGACTTTAGCTCTGTATCTGAAGATATGAGTTCAAGTGATGATAATTTTAGCTTTAGCTCTTATGAAAGATCTTGCGATGAACCAGAATGTGGCCGTTCAAAATCTGATTGTAATTTTATTAGCCATAGATGCTGTGATAGTTGTGGCGAATGCTTCATAGGCGGAATAGAAGAAGGATATTGTGAAGGCTATGAAGAAGGATTAAAAAAGAAATGCAAAAATCAATACAAATGTGGATATGATGCAGGATACAAAGAAGGTTATGATGCTGGATACGAAAAAGCAAAACAAGAAGTTCAAGCATATGTTGATAAAGTAAGGAAATGCAGAAAGAACAAATGCTGTTGTAGATTCTAAATTTAAAATATTAACAATCATCATTTAATATTTTAATAAATAAGAGGAATAGTGTATATCTATTCCTCCTTATTTTTTTCATTATTATTATAAATAATAGTACTTAAATTTCTCTAGATGCACATAATAAATTATAGAAACTACTAAAAAGTTTCTGCAATTATAATAATAAAAAAAATCGTATAGCAAGTAATTAAATACATAATTTATGTTATAATGGAACAATGAAGAATATTTTATTGTATATGGAGGTAGAAGAAAAAATGAATAAAGGTATATCGTTAGATTTATCAAAAGTAGCACCTTATTTAGCTACATCTGAAGTTGACTATATGGAAGATATGGTGAAATGTGCACATGATAAATTACACAATGGAACAGGCGCAGGTAATGACTTCTTGGGATGGATTGATCTACCTGTTAATTATGACAAAGACGAATTTGAAAGAATAAAAAAGTCTGCTGAAAAGATTCAATCTGATTCAGAAGTTTTAATAGTAATCGGAATCGGTGGTTCATATCTTGGAGCTAGAGCGGCTATAGAAATGTTAACTAATAATTTCCACAATGCATTAGATAATGATAAAAGAAAAGCTCCTAAGATTTTCTACGTAGGAAACAACATAAGTTCAACATATATGGCAGAACTTTTACAAGCAATAGAAGGTAAGGATGTTAGCTTAAATATAATATCTAAATCAGGAACTACAACTGAGCCCGCAATCGCTTTCAGAATTTTAAAATCATATGTAGAAAAGAAATATGGTGTTGAAGAAGCTAGAAAGAGAATCTATGCTACAACTGATAAAGCAAAGGGTGCATTAAAAACATTAGCTGATTCAGAAGGATATGAAACATTCGTAGTTCCAGATGATGTTGGAGGAAGATTCTCAGTATTAACAGCAGTTGGATTATTACCAATAGCAGCAGCTGGAATCAATATAGATGAAATGATGAAGGGTGCAGCTGATGCTAGAGAAGCTTATTCAAATCCTTCAATAAAAGAAAATGATGCTTATAAATATGCAGCAGTTAGAAATGCTTTATATAATAAAGGAAAAGTAATTGAAGTATTAGTTAACTATGAACCATCACTACATTACTTTAATGAATGGTGGAAACAATTATATGGAGAATCAGAAGGAAAAGATAACAAGGGATTATTCCCAGCAGCAGTTGACTTTACAACTGACCTTCACTCAATGGGACAATATATTCAAGAAGGAAGAAGAGTTCTTTTTGAAACAGTTATTAACGTTGAAAAGCCAAAATATGAAATCAACATTGAAAAAGATGCTGATGATTTAGATGGATTAAACTTCTTAGCTGGAAAGACTATGGATTTTGTTAATAAGCAAGCATTCCAAGGTACTTTATTAGCTCATAATGATGGTGGAGTTCCTAACATGGTTGTTAATGTACCAGAAATATCAGCATACTATTTTGGATATATGGTATACTTCTTTGAAAAAGCTTGTGGTATAAGTGGATACTTATTAGGTGTAAATCCATTTGACCAACCAGGTGTTGAAGCTTATAAGAAGAACATGTTTGCTCTTTTAGGTAAACCAGGATATGAAGAAATGAAAGCTGAATTAGAAAAGAGACTTTAATTCTAATGAAGATAATAATTGATGGAGATGCCTGTCCGGGTATCTCCATTATTGAAAAAGTAGCAAAAAGCTATAAAGTTGAGGTTGTTATATTTTGTGATATAAATCATTTTATTCAAAGTGACTATAGTGCAGTAAAAATTGTAGATAGTGGTTTTCAAAGTGTTGACATGTATGTTGTTAATGAAACGAAAGAAAATGATATAGTGATTTCGCAAGATTATGGAGTTGCAGCAATATGTCTTGGAAAAAAGGCAGAAGTTTTAAATCCCAAGGGACATATATATAATGAAGGAAATATTGATAGACTTCTAGAAGAAAGGCACATATCACAAAAAATAAGAAAAGGTGGAGGGAGAACTGGTAATCCTAAAAAAAGAACACCTGAAGATGATCAAAGACTTGAAAAAAATTTAACATTTGTAATTAAGAAAAATATCATGAAGCTGTAAGGCTTCTTTTTTTATATAAATATGTTAAAAATATAATTATATAATTTATTAAAATGGTAAAAATAGTATAAAAATTTCTAAATATATAAGAATAATTAAGTATGTATGATATAATTTAAATAAAACCACTCGCTCTTAATTTACAAAAAATGGAAAAAGAGTATAATATAATTATGCTGTAAAATTATGTATTCGGAGGGTTTGGTTTTTATGAATGAAGTTCAATCAAAATATATAGAAATTATTTTTGATAAAGAAAAGCCACAAAGTGTTGATACTTCAATAAGAATAAAAGTAAAAGCAGAAAATATCAGTGAAGAATTAGAATATAAATTTCTTATTGGTAAGGGAGGGATTTGGTCTGTTATTAAAGATTTCTCCAAAAGTAATCAATGTTTATGGGTTCCAACTGAAGATGGAAACTATATAATTATGGTACAAGCCAGAGAAAAGTTAAAGGCTAGACCATTGGATTATTTAGCTAAAGAAGAATTTTCAATAGTTAAGGGAGAGATTTCACAGCCTATGAAAGAAGAATTTAAAGATAATACTGACCATGAAAATTATTCTGAGATTGGTAGAATAACAGAAGCTGATTCAAACGAATTTAAAGAAATAATGAGTGAAACTAATGATAATATATTATTTTTAAAGGCTTCACAGGTGAGTCCTGAAGAGAAGAAGACTTTGATGAAGGGAATAGATGAAACTATGGATGAAACTAGGGATGAAATGGCAGTTACTAGAGATGTTATTGACTTAAAAGAAATTGAAAAGAGAGTAGAAGTTGAGAATAGAGAAGATGATGAAATAAATAAATTCAATAGTGAAAAGATAATGAGTAAATTATCTGAAAAGTCCTTAAATAATGATATAAATAGTATTGATGATACTTATAATGAAATAATAGAAGACATTATAATTGAAAAAAATAAGATTTTTGTTGGTGAAAAAGCAGTTATAAAAGTTAATTCTATAGAAAAAGAAACGTATTTATATAAATTTTATATTAAGAACAATAATGAGTGGTCCATAATAAAAGAGTACGATACAGATAATATTTTAGTATACACTGCAACACAGCCTGGAAGAATGGAATTTTTAGTTCAATGCAAGAGACTTAATTCAACAGACAATTTTGATGATTTTAGAATTATAGATATAGATGTTGAAGAAAACGAAAAAGTAGAAATAGTTAATATAAAATGTTTATCAACCGAATTGATTTGTGGAGAAGAATTAGAATTTGCTGTTGATACAAATATAAAAGAGAATAATGGACAAGTTATACTTTATAAATTTTATAAAATATCAAAAGATGGAAGATCATCATGCATACAGGATTATTCAACAAATAGCAATGTTCAATTTATTGAGCCTCACGACGGGACATATAGAATATTATGTCTTGTAAGAAGTATATTATCCAATAAAGAATATGATGATAGAGCTGTACTTATGTACAAGGTTAAACCATATACAGATATAAAAATAAAAGATTTTATAGCTGATTTAAATTCACCTCAAGCTACTGAAACTGAAATAATATTTAATTCTGATGTGGAGGGTGGAAAAAACCTATTATACAGATATAAAGTAAAAGGTCCGATAGAAGAAGATACTGGTTTTACAATAAGTAATGAATTTTCGTGGAATCCAGAAGAACCAGGAGAGTATGAAGTATTTCTTTATGTAAAGGATAAGATGTTTACTGGTGAATATGAAGATAGTAGAAAGATTGCATTTACTATTGAGAAGCGTGGGAAAAAGCCAATTAAAATTTTAGATGTTATTGTTGATAAAGAGAAAAAAATTATTATTGGAGAGACTGTTAATATAATGGTTCATGCAGAAGGTGGTACAGGCTTACTTTATTCTTTTATAATAAAAAGGGATGGCAGACTTATTGAAGAATCCAAATACAGTACATCAAATTGGATTGATTTTACTCCTGATAGGGTTGGTGAATATGAAGTCGAAATAAAAGTTAAGGATAAATATTCTGAAAAAGATTTTGATATTCATAATTTAATATATTTAAAAGCAATGGAATATATTCCTGGAGAAATAGATTATATTTTATTACCTTATAAAGAAAATTATTTAATAGGTGATGCAATAGAGTTTGAATGTATCAGTCAAAATACAAATGAAGTGTTGATTAAATATGAAACCAAAATAAATGGACAATCGATAGAACAGACTGAATTTTCTAAGAATAAGAAACTTAGGGTTATTCCTAAAACGCCAGGAAAATATACTATAGAAGTTTGTGCTAAGAATATAAAATGTGAGAAGGAATTTGATTCTAAAAAACAGATAAGTTTGTATGTAAATGAGGCTTCACCAGTATTAAATACAAAGATAATATCAAATAAAATTGAAGGAAAAGTTAATGAAGAATTTTCGATTGAAGTTACAAGCAGAGGTGGAAAAGATGTTTGTTATGAATTTTATTTAATGGAAAATGGTCAGTGGAAAAAAGTACAATCATATAGTAAAAAGAATTTTTATAGCTTTATACCTTTTACAAGTGGAAAATATAAAATATTAGCTTTAGCTAAGAGTTATTATAAAAAAGTGAGCTATGAAGATTATAGTGAATTGAATTTTTGTGTTAAAGATTAATTTGTAATAAACGAAAAATAACTATAAGAAGAGTGTGAAGGGAGAACAATTAAGATGCCGATAGATGGTTTGAGTAATAATATATCTAACGAACAATTAATGGCAATGTCGTTGATGAGTAATGGACAGTTAACTAATGAGTCAACATCATCAACTGAATCTAGTGAGTACAACAATTTAGCATTTCAAATGATGATGAAAAACTATATGGATTCAGCCAAAAATACAGCTAAAGACAATGTTGATAAAATAGTTAATAATTCAAATACAGAAAATAATAATTCAACAACAGAAGTGAAGAAGCAAACGGATGCATCCGATTCAATAAATGCAGCAGCAGCTTCTAATCAAACTTCAAGAGCGGTTCAGAATTATCTTGCAGGTCAAAAGTTAACAGATATTCCTTTGACTTTAAATAATTCATATGGAAATATATATAGTTCGGGAACTTCTATGTTGAATAATAGAACACCAGAGGATTTAAAGAAAATATATTCAGCTGTAAGTGATGCATCAAAAAAATACGGTATAAGTGAATCTCTTATACTTGCAGTTATAAAACAAGAATCAGATTTCGATTCAACATGTACATCAAGTGTAGGTGCATCAGGGCTAATGCAGATAATGCCTGGTAATTATTCTCATCTTGGAATAAGTGATCCTTATGATGTTGATCAAAATGTAAATGGTGGAACTAAACTTTTAAGAGAATATTTAGATAAATATAACGGTGATATACAGATGGCATTAATGGCGTATAATGGTGGTCCTGGAACTATGCAAAGAAGAGGTGTTGCATCATCTGATGAGTTGTATAAGATGCCAGAAGAAACACAAAATTATGTTCCAAAAGTAATGGGATATTATCAAAGTGGAGTATGATTTTAGTTAACAGTTAACAGTTAACAGTTAACAGTTAACAAGTAATAGTTAATTAATAATGTTTATATTATAAATATAGGTAGGACTATTCTAAATTTTTTTTAGAATAGTTCTTTTTAAATTGATATAAATCGATGTATACAATAGTTAATTGTATAATTGCAACATGATTTGGTATAATTAATTAACATAAAGTAAAATGATGAGATAAGAAAGAGAAGTGAACATATGGAAAGATTAGATAAGGTTATTTCAAATTTAGGATACGGAAGTAGAAAAGATGTTAAAGCATTTGTTAAAAAAGGATTAATTGAAGTTGATGGAGTTATTGTTAAAGATAACGGGCTTTCTGTTGATCCAGAGAAATCTGTTATTAAGATTAATGGAGAAGAGGTTTTTTATAGAAAGTACATATATTTAATGATGAATAAGCCAGCAGGAGTTATATCTGCAACTCATGATAATAGAGATGAAACTGTTATAGATCTTTTATATGTAGATCATCAAGTTTTTGAACCATTTCCAGTGGGGAGATTAGATAAGGATACAGTAGGATTATTATTGCTTACTAATGATGGAGAACTTAATCATAGACTTATATCCCCTAAATGGCATGTTGATAAAGTGTATTATGCAAAAATTGACAAAAAAGTAGATGAAAAAGATATTCAAGCATTTAAAAGTGGTATTACATTAGATGATGGATATAAGTGTATGGAAGCTAAATTAGAAATAATATCTGCAAGTGAAGAAGGATCGGAAATTAGAGTTACAATACAAGAAGGTAAATTTCATCAAGTCAAAAGAATGTTTGAGGCTGTTGGAAAGAAAGTTGTATATTTAAAAAGAGAAGAATTTGGGGGACTATCATTAGATGCTGATTTAGAAGAAGGCGAATATAGAGAATTATCAGATGAAGAATTAGCCCTATTAAAGAGTTATTAACGAATGATTAAAAAAAATGCAATAAAAACATTCATTTTAAGCGAAAAAATTAAATTTTTTTAATAAAATCCTTGCATTATGGAACGTAATAATCTATAATAATTTGTGCAAGGATAAATAAAAGGAATATATAGCCCCCTTTTTATTTATTGCTTATTGCTTATTGCTAAAGCGCAACCTAGCCCCAAGGGTTGCGTTTTTTTATTTCGTAAAATGAAAATGTTTTCTGTTGATTATAATACATATTTTTAAGTATTATGTGTTTAATTTGTGAAAACAAAAAATGTCGAATTATACCTGCTTCAAAAGTAATGGTAAAATTCGTACAAAATGCAAAAAATCATTCATATATATTATTATATGAATGATTTTTTGCATTTTAACTTTACATGATAAGTAAAATAATAGAAAATACAAATGAATTTTATTTATATGGAAAGGCAATATTATTTAAGGGATAGATTTTATTTAGTTAATTACATTTTATTTACATAGATGAGTGTGTGCTTTTTATAAGGAGATTTTATAGCAGACACTTTATATTTATGTAATTATGTTATAATATTTAAGGATTGGGAAAGGAGGAAAAAGTAATGTTAGATTTAAAAAACTTACTTAATAAAGAACAATATGAAGGGGCAACTACAATTGAAGGTCAAGTATTGATTTTAGCAGGAGCAGGGTCAGGAAAAACTAGAGTTTTAACTCATAGAATTGCTCATATGGTAGAGGACTTAAATATTGCACCTTATAATATTTTAGCAATTACATTTACAAATAAGGCTGCTAAGGAAATGAAAGACAGAGTTAGGGCACTTATTGGTGAATGTGCTGAAAATATGTGGATATCTACTTTCCATTCAACATGTGTAAAAATTTTAAGAAGAGAAATAGATAAAATAGGATATAAATCAAGTTTTACTATATATGACAGTTCTGATCAGAAGACATTAGTAAAAGAGTGTATGAAAACTGTTAATATAAATGATAAAGATATATCAGAACAAGAAATAATTAGTAAAATAGGGAAAGCTAAAGATAGAATGCAAACTGCACGAAGTTTTAAGCTAGAAAATGAATCAAATTTTAGAGAAAACAAAATAGCTGATGTATATGAAATGTATCAGAAGAGACTTAAAGAAAATAATGCTTTAGATTTTGATGATTTAATATTTAAAACAGTAGAGTTATTTAAGAGTAATCCTGAAACACTGGAATTTTATCAAAGAAAGTTTAAGTATATTATGGTTGATGAGTATCAGGATACCAATGGTGCTCAATATGAACTAGTTAAGCTTCTTGCATCTAAATACAAAAATATTTGTGTTGTAGGGGATGATGATCAGTGCTTAGTTGAAGGAACTATGGTTTCTACAGAAAATAAAGATGTTGAAATAGAAAAGCTTATGAAAGAAGATTTAGTTAGAGTTGCATCAGGTAATGGTGAAACTTCATTACTTAAAATAAGTGATATAAATAAGAAAAAATATTGTGGAAAGATAGTAAAAATAACTACAAAAAACAATAGAGTTATAAAAGCTACACCTAATCATATTTCATTTGGGAAAATATCATTAGAAGAAGATAAGTACTATGTTTACTTAATGTACAAAAGTGGGTTTGGGTATAGAATAGGTCAAACTTCATCAGTAAGATCTAGAGACGATAGAGATGCTAGTGGATTAGCTATAAGATTAAATGGAGAACAGGCTGATAAAATGTGGATAATCAAAGTTTGTGACACAAAAGGTGATGCAACTTATTATGAACAGTATTATTCAGTGAAATATGGAATACCGACAATAGTATTTAATTCAAGAGGTAGAAATATAACAATCTCACAAGAACAGATAGAAAAAATGTTTAAAGAAATTGATACTATAAATGCAGCTGAGAAGCTTATGGAAGACGAATTCTTATATAATGAATATCCACATCATTTGAGTAATGCAGTGATAAGAGGAGACTCTATTAGAAAGAGAGTTAATTTAAGCTTTTTTGGAGGAAAGAAGTCTGTTCAAAGAGGGATATATTCACATAGAATAGGACTTAATTCATCGGCAGATGACTCAAAAAATAAATTTATAGAAGCAGGATTTAATGTTAGAGATGGTCAAAGAAATACATATAGAGTAGAAACGGAAAGAGCTTTATATGATGAAGCTGAGGAATTTGCAAGAAAGCTTAGTATGGTGGAAGAGAGTTTTGAGATTCTAAAAAAGGCAAAGCTTTCTAATGATAAGAGTTTTATGTTTATGCCTATAGGAAGTTTTAAACCAGGAATGTCTATTGCTATACAAAATAGTGAGAAAATAGAAGAGGATATTGTAATATCTGTTGAATTAGAAGATTATGATGGATATGTATATGACTTAAATATTGATAATGCACGAAACTATATTGCAAATGGTATTGTAGTTCATAATTGTATTTATCAATGGAGAGGGGCAGATATAAAAAATATCTTAGATTTTGAAAAAGATTATCCTGATGCAAAGGTAATAAAATTAGAGCAGAATTATAGATCGAAAGGTAATATATTAAATGCTGCCAATGTAGTTATAGTCAATAACTCAAATAGAAAGAGTAAGGCTCTTAGAACTGAACAGGAATTAGGTAGTAAGATAAAGGTTTATAGAGCTTATTCGGATAGCGATGAAGGAGACTTTGTTGGAAAACAAATTTTAGATATAAGAAAAAATGAAGATAAAAAGTATAATGATTTTGCAATATTATATAGAACTAATGCTCAGTCAAGAATTTTTGAGGAAAGTTTCAGAAGAAAGGGAATTCCTTATAAAATTGTAGGAGGAACTAGATTCTACGATAGAAAAGAAATTAAAGATATTCTTGCTTACTTAAAGGTTCTTATAAATCCTCAAGATGATATAAGTATAAGAAGAATTATTAATGTTCCAAAGAGAAGTATAGGTGATGCAACTGTAAATAAGATTCAAGATTTTGCTGATAGTTTCGAGTTAAATATGTGGGATGCATTAAGTGAAGTAAGAAGTATTCCAACATTAACACCTAGAAATGTATCATGTATTGATCCATTCGTTCAATTGATGGAAAACTTAATGATTTTAAGTGAAACTACTCCAGTTTCAATGCTTATTGAAACAATATTAGAAGATACAGGATATATGGATCAGTTAAAAAAGTCTAATGAAATAGAAGATAAGAGTAGAATTGAAAACTTAAAGGAATTAGTATCTGATGCAGTTGATTTTGAAAAAAATAGTGAAGATAAGTCATTATCAGCATATTTAGAAAAGGTTTCTTTGGTTCAAGATACAGATAAAATTGAAGATGAAGATGATAGTGTTGTACTTATGACAGTACATAGTGCTAAAGGGCTTGAATTCCCAGTAGTATTTATGGTTGGTATGGAAAATGGTATATTTCCAGGTAGTGCTTCATTTGAAAAAGAATCAGAAATGGAAGAATCAAGAAGATTATGTTATGTTGGTATAACAAGAGCTAAAGAAATACTATTTATGACTTCAGCAGAGGTAAGAAGAGTATTTGGTAAGACAGTAGCATATTCTCAATCAGATTTTATAAATGAGATAAAACCAGACTTAAAAGAATATGTTTCGGTGGAAAAAACAGGAATTAAAAGTCGAGAGTCATTTATAAATAAAAGTTCATATAATAATCCACATAGTTTGAGAAATAATATGACTAGAACAGTTTCTGGAAGTGGGCTTAATGCAAGTAGACCTAATTCTATTGGATCTTCTTCAATAGGTAATGTATCTTCAGGTGATTATATTTCAGTTGCAGAAGCTACAATGGGAAGAAAAGTAATGCATGAAAAATTCGGAGTTGGAACTATAGTATCAGTCCAAAATTCAGGAGATGATAAAAAACTTACTATTGCCTTTGATAAACAAGGGGTAAAAGTCTTGCTATTATCATTTGCAAAGCTTAAAATGATATAATTAAATGTATTAAAAGTTTAAGATATAAGTTAACAGGTGATGAGTAATTTTATAGTATTCCATCATGCTGTTAACTTGTTAATTTAAATAGTAACTTTGTAATGAGCATAAAAATGTGACTTGAATGATTTATTAGAATTAAAAAAGAAATTATACAAGTTTAGGAGAAAAAGAAGTGGATAAGAAGGAAAAAATAAAAGAATTAGTTGAACAGTTAAACAATTATTCCTATAAATATTATGTTTTAGATGATCCAAGTGTAACAGATAAAGAATATGATAAGATATATGATGAACTAAAAAAATTAGAAGAGGAAACGGGATTTGTACTTCCTTATTCACCAACTTTAAGAGTTGGTGATATGGTTCTTGATGGATTTGAAAAATATACTCATAAAGCAAAGCTTTGGAGTCTTGATAAGGCTCAATCTATTCAGGAGATTATAGATTGGCACAACAGAAATGTTAAGTTTGTAAATGATATGAGATTAAAAGGTGAAGATTTGCCAGATTTAAAGTATGTTCTCACAAAGAAATTTGATGGACTTACAATAAACTTAACATATAATGAAGAAGGAGTAATGGAAATTGCTGCAACAAGAGGAACTGGAAATATTGGTGAAAATGTAACTGCTCAGGTTAAAACAATTAAATCAATACCTCTAAAGATTGAAAATAATGATATTCTTGAAGTTCATGGTGAAGCAGTGATGACTCAGGAAGCATTCGATAAATATAATGAAAGTGCACAAGTTCCTCTTAAAAATTTAAGAAATGGTGCAGCAGGAGCACTTAGAAATCTTAATGTAAAGGAAACTGCAAGAAGAAACCTTTCTGCATTTTTTTATGACATTGGTTATAAAGAAGGATCTCCTTTTAAAACATATTTAGAAATGCTAAATTTCATAAAAGAAAAAGGTCTTCCTATGGATGACTATATGAAAGTTTGTACTACAATTGATGAGATACAAGAACAAATTGATTATATAAATAGTATAAGATTTGATTTAAATTATGATATAGACGGGCTTGTAGTTGCAATTGATGATATGAGAACAAGAGAACTTATGGGATATACAGTAAAATTCCCTAAATGGGCAATTGCTTATAAGTTTGAAGCTCAGGAAGCTACTACAAAACTTCTTGGTGTTGAATGGAATGTTGGTAGAAGTGGTAGACTTGCACCGACAGCTATATTAGAACCTGTAGAACTTGCAGGAGTTACAGTTAAAAGAGCCACTTTAAATAATATGGATGATATTGCAAGAAAAGGTGTTAAAATAGGGGCAGATGTATTTGTTCGTAGAAGTAATGATGTTATACCTGAAATAATGGGAATAGTACCTGAAACATTAGATGGTGCAGAGGATATTAAACCACCTAAAGAATGTCCGGCATGTGGAAGCCACATTATACTAGATGGAGCACATTATTTCTGTGAAAACACATTATCATGTAAACCACAGATGGTTAAGAGTATAGTTCATTATGCATGTAGAGAAGCTATGAATATTGCAGGTTTCTCTGAAAGAACAGCTGAACAGTTATTTGAAAAGCTTAATATTAAATCAATTTCTGATTTATATAAATTAAAAGAAGAAGAACTTATTGGTCTTGAAAAGTTTGGACCAAAGAAGGCGCAGAATCTTTTAGAAGCTATTGAAAATAGTAAGGAATGTGAACTTCATGCCTTTATATATGCACTTGGTATTCCAAATGTAGGTGTTAAAACTGCTAAGGACTTAGTAAGTAGATTCAAATCTATAGAAGGATTAAAGAATGCTACATTTGAAGAATTAGTTAGTGTTCCTGATGTTGGGGATATTGTTGCTCAAGATGTTATGTCATTCTTTAAAGAAGAAAAAGTTCTTGAAACTATAGATGAATTATTAGAGCTTGGAGTTAATCCTAAGTTTGAAGAGGTTGAAGTAACTGAAAATCCATTTATGGGAAAAACAGTAGTAGCAACAGGTTCACTTCAGAATTATTCAAGATCAGAAATAAAAGAAAAGTTAGAAAGTCTTGGGGCAAAGGTTGCAGGAAGTGTAAGTAAAAAGACTGATTATGTAATTGCAGGCGAAGCAGCAGGTTCTAAACTTACAAAAGCACAGGAACTTGGTGTTAAAGTACTTTCAGAAGAGGAGTTTGAAGAAATATTAAGGGGGTAAAGTTATGAAAAAGTTAATAAATCTGCTATCTTTTGGATCGGCATTTATAACT
Source organism: Clostridium butyricum (assembly GCF_006742065.1). Classification (NCBI taxonomy): domain Bacteria; kingdom Bacillati; phylum Bacillota; class Clostridia; order Eubacteriales; family Clostridiaceae; genus Clostridium; species Clostridium butyricum. The sequence continues at coordinate 399,858 of NZ_AP019716.1, forward strand.
AGCATATTAATAATTTGCACATTTTTAACAACTTATCAGTTTTATTATGTTGGTCAAATTTTTAATTCATACTTTCCGATACAGTTAGGCGTTTGTATAACTATGGCTATTCTGTCAATTAGATTTCTGGTTAATGAAAGTGGAAGCAAGAGAATACTTTATTCAGCAGTAAGCTTTGCTATAGCTGTATGTTTACTATTCTTCATGAATGGTCTTGTTCGATAAGATAAGTTAACTTAAGGTACAAATAGTAAAAAAACAAATTTTATGATAAAATTTATCTAGTTAACGATTATTAGTTAATAATTTAATGAAAGAATCATGATGTGATTTTTGAAAATAAACATTTTGCAGTAAAATATATTTTTATAAAATATCAAAATAAATTTATTTAGTTAGCAGTTAATTAAGTTAAAGTGAACAGTTAAATTAATAATATTATTGCTAAAATTTTAATTAAAAAGTTAGCAATAATATTATCATAACTGTTAAGCGTTAACTTACAACTGTTAACTATAAAGAGGGAGGAATAGAAATGTCTGTTAGTGTAAAAGATGTTGAATATGTTGCTGAACTTGCAAGATTAAGCTTTGATGAAAGTGAAAAAGAAGGTTTAGCAGAAGATCTAAACCAAATATTATCTTATGTTGAAAAGCTTGGTGAGTTAGATACTGAAAATGAGGATATAATAGTTAATCCATATTATATTGAAAATAAATATAGAGAAGATGTAGTAGTACCTTCATTAGATCTTAAGGATGTAACTTCTAATGCACCTGATACATTAGAAGAATATGTTATGGTTCCAACTATAATAAAAGGATAGTAATTAAAGGAGGGCAAGTAAATGGAGTTTTCAAATTATAAAGCTCATGAATTAAAAGAAATAATAGCTAAAAAAGAAGCTTCTGTAGAAGAAGTTACAAAGGCTCATTTAGATAAAATAGAAAATACAGATTCTAAAGTTGATGCATTTTTATATGTAGCTAAGGAAGAAGCTCTAATTCAAGCAAAAGAATTAGATGAAAAATTAAGTAAAGGTGAAGATTTAGGAGTTCTAGGGGGAGTACCTTTAGGTGTAAAGGACAATATAAGTGTTAAAGGAATGCAAAATACTTGTGCTTCAAAAATACTAGAAGGATATATCTCACCATATGATTCAACAGTTTCTGAAATGATTAAGTCAGAAGGTGGGGTAATCATTGGTAAATTAAACATGGATGAATTTGCAATGGGTTCATCAACTGAAAATTCAGCATTCAAAAAAACAAGAAATCCATGGGATTTAGATAGAGTTCCAGGAGGATCATCAGGAGGATCAGCAGCAGCAGTTGCAGCTAAAGAAGTTTCAATAGCTCTTGGAACAGATACAGGTGGATCTGTAAGACAGCCAGCATCTTTTTGTGGTATTGTTGGTCTTAAGCCTACATATGGAAGAGTATCAAGAAATGGAGTTGTAGCTTATGGTTCAACTTTAGATCAAGTTGGTACACTTGGAAGAGATGTTAAGGACTGTGCAATGCTTACTCAAGCTATAGCTGGTATGGATAACAGAGACTTTACAACAGCAGACATAAAGGTTCCTAATTATTTTGATTCTCTAAATACAAATATAAAGGGCAAGAAAATAGCAGTTCCAACTGAATTCTTTAAAGAAGGATTAGATGAAAATGTTAAAAAGGCTGTTTATGATGCACTAAAAGTATTTGAAGCAAATGGTGCAGAAGTTAAAGAAGTTTCACTTCCATTAGCTGATTATGCTATTTCAGCTTATTACTTAGTAGCATGTGCTGAAGCTTCATCAAATTTAGCTAGATTTGATGGCGTAAGATATGGTAAAAGAGCTAAAGATATTGAAGATTCAGTAGAATTATACTTCAAATCAAGAAGCGAAGGATTCGGAAAAGAAGTTAAGAAGAGAATAATGCTTGGTACATATGCTTTATCAGCAGGTTACTATGATGCATATTATAAGAAAGCATTAAAGGTTAGAAACTTAATAAAGGGTGACTTTGATAAGATATTTGGTGAATTTGATGCAATAATATCTCCTACAGCACCAACTACAGCATATAAAATTGGTGAAAAGACAGACAATGCATTAGAAATGTATTTAGGAGATATCTACACTGTTCCTGTAAACATTGCAGGTATTCCAGCAATTTCACTTCCATGTGGATTAGCTGATGGTCTTCCAGTAGGACTTCAAATAATGGGTAACTACTTCAGAGAAGATACATTATTTAACTTAGCATACAGCTATGAACAATCAACTAATTGGCATGAAATGCATCCGAATTTATAGGGAGAAGGAGTGAAAACAAATGGAATTTGAATCAGTCATTGGATTAGAAACACACGTAGAATTATCAACTAAAACAAAAATGTATTGTGGTTGTGCTATTGAATTTGGTGGAAAAGCAAATACTCATGTATGTCCAGTTTGTTTAGGTCTTCCAGGTTCACTTCCACAATTAAATAAACATGTTGTTGAATTAGGAATTAAAGCAGGTTTAGCTTTAAATTGTGAAATAACTAAAATAGGAAGAATGGATAGAAAGAATTATTTCTACCCAGATTGTCCTAGAAATTATCAAATAACTCAGGATGAACTTCCACTTTGTAGAAATGGTTATATTGATATTGAACTTGAAAGCGGAGAAACAAGAAGAATTGGAATAGAAAGAATTCATATAGAAGATGATGCTGCTAAGATATTACATACTAAGAGAGGCGCATTAGTTGATTATAACAGAGCTGGAGTTCCTTTAATAGAAGTTGTAACAAGACCAGATTTAAGAACTAAAGAAGAAGTTACTTTATACTTAACAAAACTTAAGAGCATACTTTCAGCAGCAGGTATTTCAGACTGTAAAATGGAAGAAGGTTCTTTAAGATGTGATGTTAATATTTCAGTTAGAGAAAAAGGCGATGAAAAGCTTGGAACAAGAACTGAGGTAAAAAATATTAACTCATTTAAGTCTGTAGAAAAAGTTTTAGAACATGAATTTGAAAGACAGGTTAAAGCTGTAACTGAAGGAGAGGATATGTTTGTTGAAACAAGAAGATGGGATGAAGCAAACAATCTAACTGTAGTTATGAGAAGTAAAGAAGAAGCGAATGATTACAGATATTTCCCAGAAGGAGATTTAGTTACTCTTAACATTTCTGATGAGTGGATTGAAGAAATAAGAAAAACTATACCTGAACTTCCACATGAAAAGCAAGCTAGATTTATAAGTGAATATAAGTTACCAAAGTATGATTCAGAAGTACTTACATTAACACCGGAAATGGCAGAATTCTTTGATGAAGCTGCTAAAATCTCAGGAGATCCTAAAGCAGCATCTAACTGGATGATGGGTGATGTTTCAAGACTTATGAATATTGATGGAACTTGGGTTAAAGAACTTAAATTTGCACCTAAGGATATAGCTGAGTTAATAGAGGTTATTAAAGATGGAACAATATCATCTGCAATAGGTAAACAGGTTGTTGAAGCCATGTTTGAAACTGGAAAGTCACCTAAAGCTATAATTGAAGAAAAAGGATTAAAACAGAACAATGATGAAAGTGCAATCCTTGATATGGTTAATAAAGTTTTAGATGAAAATCCACAAGTTATAGAACAATTCAAAGCTGGTAGAGATAGAATTCTTGGATTTGCTGTTGGGCAAGTAATGAAGATGGCTAAAGGTCAGGCTAATCCTGGAATAGTTAATAAGCTAGTTGAACAAGAAGTTAAAAAGAGATAATGAATGTATAAATAAAAGGTATTGCCAGAATTATGGTAATACCTTTTATTTATATTATTTATTAAATTTTTCTTGTGTGCTTAAATCTGTTATATTATCAAGATTATCAATTTCATTATCAGAAAACTCGAAATCTTCATCTCCTGTTAAATAAGCATATTTGCTATCTTTATCTGAGTTATCAATATTATCTGAAATTAATGAAAGCTTTTGACTTATTTTTTCTAATATATAATTTTGATAACGTTTCTGTCTATAAGACTTAAGATAGACAACGAAACTCCATATACCTATAAACATAAAAACACACATGAATACTATTGAAACTATTAAAAATGCACCTGTTAAAAATTCCATTTCAAATACCTCCTAAAAAGATAAATTTATTATATCATAAAATTTGTAAATAAATAGATTAATACAAGCTTTTATTATATATTAGCTTGGTTTATTTATAAAGTTATTGATTAATATTTCTTAAAATCGGCAAGAATAGTAATAATTATAGTTTATATTACAAGTATATTCTGTTAATAATAAATTGAGCAAAGGGTGTAATAATGAAAAAATATATAATACTTATCTTAATCACTATTATTATAGTAGCTTTTGGAATAAGCTTTATAGAATATGATGATAGTAGTGCTGCAAATGTTGGATTACAAGAAGGTATTACATATGGAGTTGAAAGTATTCCAAATGATTTAAAGAATATATCAGAACTTTCAAGTTCAGATAAAAATATATTGTGTGCACTTACTAAAGGTCTTGTTGAGAAAAACAAGGAGGGGGAGATAGTACCTTCTTTAGCTTCTGAAGTTAATAAAAGTGAAGATGGTATTCAATATGAGTTTAAAATAAGAGATGATGTTTATTGGAGTGATGGATCAAAAGTTACTGGGAAAGATGTTGTAACTTTTTTTAAAGAGTTACTTAAGGAATGTAATGATGATGAGATAACATGTCTTTTACAAGTATATGGAGCCAAAGATTTTAGAGATGGAAAAGTTAGTTTTGATAAAGGTGTAGCAATAAATTGTAGTGATGATTCTGTAACAATAAGATTAAATAACAAATATGATAGATTTTTAGAAGAATTATCTAAGCCACAATATAGACTTAGAAGTAATATTATAATGTGGAATGACATTATGAAAAATTATAATAATTTATTATATTGCGGGGATTATAAAATTAAAAGCGCTGATAAGGGTAATATTACTTTAGAAAAGAATAATGATTCAGTAAAATTTAAACGAATAAGCTTTACTAAAGATGACAGTGTTGAACTGTCTATGGCGTCATATGAAGTTAATGAAAGAGACATAGTTATAAATCCTCCAGAAAGTGAATTGAATAAATTAAAAGACTCTAATAAGCTAATAACAATACAAAAAAATTCAGGAGCATATATTGTTATGAACAATTCATCAATTCCGATGCAGGGGCGAAGAATTGTATATAATTATATATATAAAGCTATAGGATTATATCAAAGTAATAATACTTCTGAGTATGATTTAGCTGAAGGGTGCTATTTTAGAGAAGAAAAAGATAATTTAAATATGATTCAGCAGAGGAAAGTGGATAGCAGTAAAGAAGGTGAGTGGAATCAACCTAAAGTATTGACTTTAATCGCAGAAGATAATAAAAAAAATAAAATTTTATGTAGAATAATTAAAGAATGGTTTGCTGCTAATACAAACATTACAATTAAATATACTTTAGCTAACGATGATGAGTTTAAGGATTCGGAATTAAAAAAGAGATATGATGTTATTATTGTGAATAATGATGCTATATCCTCAGAAAAAGAAGAGTTCTATTCAAGGTTTGAAGAATATTTATCAGAAGATGATTTAAACATATTAGAAAGTTTGAGAATTAATGATTATTATGGTGACTACCATACTCTTGAAGACAGTCTTTTTAGTAACTATAATATATTACCATTGGCTTTTTATAATGAAAATATAGCAATTTCAGATAAGGTATCAGATATAAGTATTGATGGTAATGGTAACATTGATTTCGATGGGTTAAATTAAAATAACTAATAAAAAATCTGTGATAATTAATTTTTAATATCACAGATTTTTTTCATCATCTTTTCTTTGATTTTTTACTCTTATTTAATTCAGTAGATGTGTCTGAATGAGTACTTAGTGAGGGTTTATTTTTTAGATTAAGTTCATGTGAATTTTCAGATTTTTTTAGCTTACTGTCATTAATAGGCAATTCATCATCATCTAATAATAAGCTTTCTTTTTTTACTACGCTTACATCTGAAATAGTATTAGGATTTTTTTCTGACATTATTTCTGCAGTTATTGTTTTATCTGAATTAGAATTTGTATTTTCAATAGCTGTATTAGTAATATTTAATTTTTCAGATTCATAATTAGAATCATTACTTCTGATGATCTTATTTCCAGAAGGAGTTTTTGTCATAAATCCCATAACCTTTTTTGCGTTATCTTTAAGGAAATATATTAATAAATAGAAATTAAACATATTTTTGCTACTATCAAAGGATACTTTACCACTACTTAAAACATCCTTCTTTTTAGAATATGTTAGATTTTTTAAAAATATAGGTGCGATTCCACTACTTTTTGGCGTAGGTAGTACAGGCATTCTGAAGTATGTTTCATCTAACATATCATCGGCTCTGAGACTTAAATTCCTATATCTTTCAATCTCATCTAAAGTTGGAGCATCAGGCCAGCTTGTTAATAATCCATTATTAACAAAGCATTTTCTATAAATACCAGATATTATGGATTTTAATTCGATTTCTTTATCATCCATATCTGAATATAGAAGAAGAGATAAAAGATACGAATTTACTTCTGTTGAAGAGTATTTAACTTCTTTTTTATCAGATAGTTTCATAAATATATTCTTTTCTGAATTATACATAGTTATTAATCTCTCATTAATTTCTGAGTAACAATCCTTAAAAGAAATCATTCCTGTATGTTTATAAGCATCCATTAGTGCTATAGAAAATAATGCACAGTCATCTAACGAATCTATAAAATAATCTTTTTCTTGAAATCTTGTTATTAAATAATCACCTAAATCAATTATTAAATTTTCAGCATCGGCATCATTAGAATACTTATAATAAGCATTCAAGCATAAAAATATTTCAACATTTTCACTAAATGATAAATCATAAAGTGCATCTTTGTAATTTATAAATAAATCTAATATCTCTTTCGAGAATTTTAAATAATCAGGGCTTACTTCATCAGAAGGATTATATTTAGAGTATAAGAGATATGCATTCATCATATATGCCTGATCAGAGAATTTAAATTTATCATCTTTATCTGCTAAATTAAAACCTTTTGAATTACCATCTGAAGTATTTTTCTTTGTAACAAACAAACCTTCATTATTTCGTAAATTTTCACTATAGAATTGTAATTGTTCCTTTGCAATGTATTTATACGCGTCTTCAAAAGAATCCACATTTCTATTTTGATTATTATAGTAAGAATAATATTCACTTAATTCTAGAATACATAAGGTCATAAGAGCATTAGTTGATGGGTTTATTTCCTTTTTAAAGCTTGATTCATCAAATCCGTGACTTGTTTTACTGTGGATGAATAAAGGTGAAGCTTTTCTATACATGCATAATAGTGGAGAAAAATTATTTAATATGCTAATATCATTTATAGAAGATTTTTTTGAACTCCTTACCTGCATTAAAAGACCACATTTTGAGTTTAGAACTAAGGTTTTTACAGACTCTTTTGATAAGTAAAAAAGCTGACCACTTATTTCATCCTGAGAAAGACTATTCATCCTGAAAAATGGCCCAATATATCTCAATGTATAACACCTCTTAAAAATTCTTGTCTTATTCATTAATATGAGGAAATTAGAAAAAACGTGCATAAAATATAAATACAAAGGAGATTTTTTTATGAAAGAAGGAAAATTAGACTTTGATGATTTGAAGAAAATTATATTTAATAATAAAACAATAAAAAGAGAAGAAGTAAAAATTAGAAATGATGTAGGAGAGGACTGCACAGTAATAGACTTTGGAGAATGTGAAGGTATTTTTTCTACAGATCCAATTACAGGAGCTGATAAAAATATAGGAAAGCTTGCTGTTCACATAAATTGTAATGACATAGCATCATCAGGTGGTGAGCCATTAGGGATGCTTGTTACAATATTGGCACCAGTAGATTCAACCTTAGATGAAATAAATGAAGTCATGAAAGAAATAGATGAAGAAGCAGCTAAAATAGGAGTTGAGATAGTTGGTGGGCATACAGAAGTTACAAGTGCTGTAAATAAACTTGTTATTTCAGTTACTGTAATAGGAAAAAACATAAAAGGAACTTCGGTTAAAACTGGAGGAGCCAAGTTAAATGATGATATTGTAGTTACAAAGACTTTAGGAATTGAAGGTACTTACATTTTAATTAATGATCATTATGAGAGAGTTAAAGATATTTTAACAGAAGATGAAATTAATTTTGGAAGAAGATTAATCGATAATATAAGTGTACTTAAAGAGGGAAGAATATGTAGAGAGTTTGGAGTTAATTCTATGCACGATATTACAGAAGGCGGGCTTCTTGGTGGTATATTTGAAGTTGCTATGGCATGTGGTCAAGGATTTAAAATATATAAAGATAAAGTTCCAGTATTAGATATAACTAAAAAGATATGTGAGGAATTTAAAATAGATCCATTAAGATTAATATCATCAGGAAGTATGCTGATTACTACTTGTAATGGAGGTAATTTAGTTAAAAAATTAAAAGAACATGGAATTAATGCTGAAGTAATAGGTAAAATTTGCGATAAAAATACTGTATTAATAGATGATGGAAAAGAATTGGATGTAGAGCCTCCAAAAAGAGATGAATTATTTAATATACAGTAATTATTTTACTTTGTAATTTTTATTTAGAGAAAACCATATTGATAAATTATATTAAGATTGAGAGGAAGAATATGAAAAAATTAATTTTAGCAAGTAATAACAAGAAAAAAATAAAAGAATTAAAAGATATTTTGAGTGATATACCAGTTGAGGTAAGATCTTTAAGTGATGAAAATATAGATATAGAAGTTATTGAAGATGGAAAAACTTTTGAAGAAAATGCTAAGAAAAAAGCAAAAGAAATATATGAATTTTTAAAAAATAAAGGTGAAAAAAATTTTATAGTTTTATCAGATGATTCTGGTCTTGAAGTAGACTATTTAGATGGTGCTCCTGGCGTTTATTCTGCAAGATATGCAGGAGAACATGGTAATGACTCAAAGAATAATGAGAAGCTTTTAGAGAGTTTAAATGGAGTTTCTAAAGAAAAAAGAGGAGCTCAATTTGTATGTCAGATTGCTATGTTTGATGAAAATGGGAAATATTATACTGTAAAAGGAGAAGTAAGAGGATACATATTAGAGCAGCTTAATGGTGAAGGTGGATTTGGATATGATCCATTGTTCTTTTATGAACCTTTAAATAAAACTTTTGGTATGTTAAATCCAGAGGAAAAGAATGAAATAAGTCATAGAGGAAAAGCTTTAAAAGAATTAAAAAGTATTATTTCAGAAACAATAAAATAGATATATTTATGGAGGGAATATTATGAGAATTGCTGTTATCAGTGACACACATAGAGCTGATAAATATATTAACTTAGCAAAAAGTTTAATTAAGGATGCAGATATACTAATTCATTTAGGAGATAATATAGAAGATGTTGACAAATTGGCTAATGGATTTAAGGGGAAGGTGTATGCAGTAGCAGGGAACTGCGATTTTTCTTCTAAATATCCTAAAGAAGGAATGATTGAAGTTAATGGAGTAAAGATATTTTATACACATGGTGACCTTTATGGCGTGAAGAGTTCTGTAACTAGTATCTATTATAGAGGTCGTGAATTACAAGCTAATATAGTGCTTTTCGGACATACACATCAGCAGCTTATAGAGAAAACAGAAGAAGTGATCCTAATGAATCCAGGAAGCATATCTTTACCACATTTTAAAGGGAGATATGTTGGAATTATTGATATTGATGATGATGGAAGTGTAGATACATATTTAAGGGAATTAAAAATAGGGAATTAAAAGGGTTTTAATTTTAATTCCGAAGTATAACATATGAAACTTGATAAAGTATATTTTAAGATTATAAAAAGCTAATTTGTTTTTATATAGATTAGCTTTTTATAATTATAGAGTAGATTAACTTTATGAGAGAATGAGTAGAAATAGGTAGTAAGCTTTTTGAATGTTATTATTTTTATATTTATTGATGATTAAATGTATTAAGTTTGAAGTTTATGTCAAAGATTATATTATATAGATAAATATAAAATTAAAAGTAAGTATAAAATTAAAATGATTTGTTATGATTTTTTAAAGATAAGGAGTAGAATATAGAAAAAATAAGGTTAGAAAAGCCTAATATTACAGGGTTTCAACAAAAAATCAAAAAAAATTCAAAAAAGGTATTGACGAAATAGATTTGATATTGTAGAATAATCCTTGTCGTCAGGCACTGAACGGCAAAGCAAAAGAAAGAAAAGTCATTAACCTTCGGGGTGTGGCGCAGATGGGAGCGCGCGTGCTTTGGGAGCATGAGGTCGCAGGTTCGATCCCTGTCACCCCGACCATTAATCTTAATGATTAAATTTCTTTATGCGGGTATCGTATATCGGTAATACTCCAGCCTTCCAAGCTGGAAAGGTGGGTTCGATTCCCACTACCCGCTCCATTAAAGGTTAAAAAAACCTTGACAAAATTTCTAAGAAGGTTTAAAATGATAAACGTTCTGAAAAATATGTTGACAAAACATTATGAAAAGTTTATAATGAATAAGTCGCTAACATGCGTTTTTAGCTCAGCTGGATAGAGCAACGCCCTTCTAAGGCGTGGGCCAGGGGTTCGAATCCCTTAAAACGCACCATTTAAATCGGGGTGTGGCGCAGATGGGAGCGCGCGTGCTTTGGGAGCATGAGGTCGCAGGTTCGATCCCTGTCACCCCGACCATTAAATCTTAATAATTAAATATTATGCGGGTATCGTATATCGGTAATACTCCAGCCTTCCAAGCTGGAAAGGTGGGTTCGATTCCCACTACCCGCTCCATGCAAACAAAAGTTTGTAACATAAAATGCGTTTTTAGCTCAGCTGGATAGAGCAACGCCCTTCTAAGGCGTGGGCCAGGGGTTCGAATCCCTTAAAACGCACCATTATGGTGAATGTAGTTCAGTTGGTAGAGCGCCAGTTTGTGGCACTGGTTGTCGTGGGTTCGAGTCCCATCGTTCACCCCATATTGGGATGTCGCCAAGCGGTAAGGCAATGGACTTTGACTCCATTATGCGTAGGTTCGAATCCTGCCATCCCAGCCATTTATTTAATACGGTTCACTAGCTCAGTCGGTAGAGCACATGACTTTTAATCATGGTGTCCCGGGTTCGATTCCCGGGTGAGCCACCAAATGTGCAGGTGTGGCGGAATTGGCAGACGCACTAGACTTAGGATCTAGCGCCTTCGGGTGTAAGAGTTCGACTCTCTTCATCTGCACCAAATGATGCGTGAGTGACTCAATGGTAGAGTGCCACCTTGCCAAGGTGGATGTTGCGGGTTCGAGTCCCGTCTCGCGCTCCATTTAAAAAGATAATATAGACAAACTATTATGCGGGTATCGTATATCGGTAATACTCCAGCCTTCCAAGCTGGAAAGGTGGGTTCGATTCCCACTACCCGCTCCATTAAACCAAATATCATGCGGGATTAGCTCAGTTGGTAGAGCACCTGACTCTTAATCAGGGTGTCCAGGGTTCGAACCCCTGATCTCGCACCAACAAGAATAATTACCAAAGCAAGGATTATTACTTGGTTACATATTGGGATGTCGCCAAGCGGTAAGGCAATGGACTTTGACTCCATTATGCGTAGGTTCGAATCCTGCCATCCCAGCCATTTATTTAATACGGTTCACTAGCTCAGTCGGTAGAGCACATGACTTTTAATCATGGTGTCCCGGGTTCGATTCCCGGGTGAGCCACCAAATGCAGGTGTGGCGGAATTGGCAGACGCACTAGACTTAGGATCTAGCGCCTTCGGGTGTAAGAGTTCGACTCTCTTCATCTGCACCAAATGATGCGTGAGTGACTCAATGGTAGAGTGCCACCTTGCCAAGGTGGATGTTGCGGGTTCGAGTCCCGTCTCGCGCTCCATTTAAAACAGAAGAAAAATATGCGGGTATCGTATATCGGTAATACTCCAGCCTTCCAAGCTGGAAAGGTGGGTTCGATTCCCACTACCCGCTCCATTAAACAACTGATTTCAGTTGTTTTTTATTTTATAGAAATTTAATAAGCACCTATAGCTCAGCTGGATAGAGCGTTGGACTTCGAATCCAAGCGTCGCAGGTTCGACTCCTGTTAGGTGTACCAAAAGAAGTGATACTAATTGTTATAGAAATATAACTGTTGGTATCACTTCTTTTTTTATTATCTCTTGTAAATTTAAAAAATTGCTTAAGTAATATTAATTTATTTATCTATATGGACAGCCGTTAGTTTTATATATTTTTTGTGATTAAGTATTAGTTCATGCGTGCTTTATTTAGGGTTTTTTATCATATTAACTTTATATTGTTTGGGCGATAGATTTGTTTGCTTTTTGAACATTTGACTAAAATATGATGAATTTGAAAAACCAACAATTGAACCTATATCTTTAATTGAATAGTTAGTAGTTTCAAGAAGACTTTTTGCTTCTGTGATTCTTTTTTCAATTAGATAGGAGATGGGGGACATTCCTATTTGTTTTGTAAAAGCATGGACTAAACTAAATTTATTCATGTAGGAGAGATTTGATAAAGTTTCCAAGGTTATGTTTTCTGAGTAATGAGAATCTAAATAATTTTTTATTTTCGCACATTCCAAATTTAGATTCTTTTTTTCATTTTGAAGTATAGACATTGAAGGGATGGTTCTTAATATGTTAAGGATAAATAGAGAAAGCATACTTTTGCAAGCAACTTCATATTTATAATTTTTAAGTTTAATTTCATCGATTATTAGATTTAATTGATTGAGTATAATAGAACTATTTTTTTTTAGATTAATTACATGATAATTTTTAGAATCAGATTGTGAAAATTTTTCATTATTTAAATTAAAGAAATTTATAGAGAAATTATCAATTCCTAAAACTATATATTCGAGAGGAGAAGTATTTAAATTTGATTTTTCTGTATGAAGACAATTTGGATTTATTATTATCAAATCATATTCTTTAACATTGACAGTGCTATCTTCTAACTGAAACGAACCATTTCCTTCTGTAATGAAAAATATCTCCATGAATGGATGAATATGAGCTGTGCTATGCCAATCATTTTCGAATTTTGATTTTGTTATATAGAGTAATTCAAAATTAAAATCAGAGAAATTTTTATCATCAATTAAATATCTTATATTTCCCATAATACCCCCATTAGTTTATAGATTAAATGACCATATATTCTATATTTATTAATAGTTTATATATAATTATTATACTATACGGATGATTAAAGTAAATTAATATTATAGCAATATAACTAAAGAATATAACAACAATCTTGTTGTGCAAATGATTACAAAGTAATATCATAAGCATATAGGGAATGGAGGGAGAAACGTGAATAATAAAGGTAACAAGACATTTATTACTTTATCTTTAGTACCAGCAACTATACTGTTTTTTATATTTATAATTATACCAACAATGAATGTATTTTGGATGTCTCTGTTTAAATGGGGAGGACTTGTAAATAATAAGAAATTTGTTGGGTTAGATAATTTTATAATGTTATTTAAAGACAGTAACTTTTTAAAATCATTTCAAAATACAATTTTTCTATTAGTTATAGTAACTATTATTACTATGGCATTAGCCATAATATCAGCAGCAATATTAGTCAAAGAAGATACAAAATTTAAAAACTTCTTCAGAATAATATTTTACTTTCCTAATATCTTATCTGTAGTTGTAATCTCAGCAATATTTTCAGCAATTCTTGATCCTAATCAGGGAATAGTAAATTCTACATTAAATTTCTTTAATTTAAATTCTTTAACTCGAATGTGGCTTGGAGATCAAAAAGTTGTAATATGGTGTATTGCATTTGCTATGATATGGCAGGCCATTGGATATTATATGGTTATGTACATGTCAAGTATAAGCGGAATTTCTATAAGCTTATATGAATCAGCTAGTTTAGATGGTGCAACAGGAATACAGCAATTTTTTAAGATAACGTTGCCATTAGTTTGGAATACCATAAGGACTACTTTAACTTTTTTTGTAATAAGTACAATAAATTTAAGTTTTTTATTTGTAAAAGTAATGACATCTGGTGGACCAGATGGATCTTCAGAAGTATTTCTGAGTTATATGTACAAGCAGGCTTATAGTAATTCTTCTTATGGATATGGTATGACAATTGGTGTTGTAGTATTTATATTCTCATTTATCTTATCATTGGCTATAAACAAGATAACTCAAAGAGATATAATAGAGTTTTAAGAGGTGAATTTTATGAATGATAATAAATTACAAAAGAAATTAGTGAAATTTTTTATGTATTTTTGCTTATGGGCTTTTGCACTAAGTATAATAGTTCCGCTTGGATGGGCATTTTTAGCATCATTAAAGCATAAAACAGAATTTTATGGAAATCCATGGGCATTACCTAAAGGATTATATCTAGAAAATTTTAGAAAAGCTTTTGTAGAAGCAAATATGGGAGAATATTTTTTGAATTCTGTATGTATAACAGCCTTAGCTCTAATTATATTACTTTTAGTGTCTATACCAGCTGCTTATGTATTAGCTAGATTTGAATTTAAAGGTAAGAAAATAGTAAGTGGTTTATTTACAGCAGGATTATTTGTAAATGTAAATTATATAGTAGTACCAATATTTTTATTAATACTTGATGGTGAAAAATTTATTAAGAATGTTTTTGCAATACCGTTAAGTGTCACAGTATTTTTGGATAGCAGAATAGTGGTAAGCATAGTTTATGCAGCAACATCAATACCGTTTACTGTGTATTTATTAATAAATTATTTTAGAACACTATCTAAATCATATGAAGAAGCTGCTTATATTGATGGATGCAGCAAGTTAAAAACATTAATTCATGTAATCATACCAATGGCTAAACCAAGCATAATTACAGTTATATTATTTAATTTTTTAGCTTTTTGGAATGAATATATAATAGCATTAACACTTTTACCAAATAGTTCAAAAACGCTACCATTAGGACTCATAAATTTAATGCAAGTACAAAAGACGGCAACTGATTATGGTGCTATGTATGCTGGACTTGTTATTGTTATGATTCCAACAATAATTTTATATATTTTAGTTCAAAAAAAATTAACAGAAGGAATGACAGTTGGCGGTGTCAAAGAATAAGGAGGAAAAAATGAATAAAGGAAGAGTAACTATTCCAACAGATGATAATTTTATAAAAGAAACATGTGAAATATTAGAAAAGTGGGGAGCAGATGCGATTAGAGATTGTGATGGATTTAAATTAACACCAGAAATTGAAGGTTTAGCAGAAAAAATATATTCAACATATTTTGTAAGTCGTGGAGATAATAAATGGGCAGAAGAGCACATGGATGAACTTCAACAGACGTATTTAATGAGTAAATATAATTTGGCAACCAGTAATGTATTGGAAATATCAATTATGGATGGATATTTTGAAGAGCAAATTCAGCCGGATATAAAAAATGATATTAAAGAATTCTGGGAAGTCATAGATAGAACTGCAAATGAAGTTGTTAGCACAGATAACTGGGATTATAACAAAGATGAACAAAAGGTTATAATAAAAGATGCTAAAATGTGGCATGAATATACAGTTTCGTTTTTAGCATATTGTATATGGGATCCAACTCAAATGTATAACCATATAACTAATGATTGGAAGGATAAACCACATGATATTCCTTTTGATATAAGAAATGAAAACACGAATATGCACATAATTGAAGCTATGCATAATTGGTTAGATAATCATCCTGGAACTAGTGTAGTCAGGTTTACAACATTTTTTTATCACTTCACTTTGGTATTTAATAATCTAAGAAAAGAGAAATATGTTGATTGGTTTGGATATTCTTCAAGTGTAAGTGCAAAGGCATTAAAAGAATTCCAAAAAGAAAAGGGTTACAAATTAAGAGCAGAAGATATTATAGATGAAGGTTATTATAATTCAACGTTTAGAGTACCTAAAAAAGCATATTTAGATTATATGGATTTTCAACAGAAGTTTGTTGCAGAAAATGTTAAGAAATTAGTGGATATAGTTCATGAGAATGGTAGAGAAGCAATGATGTTTTTAGGAGATACATGGATTGGAACTGAACCTTATGGAAAATATTTTAAAGATATAGGATTAGATGCAGTGGTAGGATCAGTTGGGAATGGTGCAACTCTTAGAATGATATCTGACATACCGGGAGTTAAATATACAGAAGGACGTTTTTTACCATACTTCTTTCCTGATACTTTCTTTGAAGGAAATGATCCTATTATAGAAGCTAGAGAAAACTGGCTTACAGCAAGAAGAGCAATAATGAGAAAACCAGTAGATAGGATAGGTTATGGTGGATATTTATCATTAGCATATAAATTCCCTGATTTTGTAAAGTACATTGGAAGTGTATGTGATGAATTTAGAGAAATATATGACAATATAAACAATGTTAAACCACATTGTGGATTAAAAGTTGCCATATTAAATTGTTGGGGGAAACTTAGAACTTGGCAAACTCATATGGTAGCACATTCACTTTGGTATAAACAAATATATACTTATCTTGGAGTTATAGAAGCTTTAAGTGGAATGAGCTTTGATGTAGAATTTATAAGTTTTGATGATATAAAGGAATATGGAATATCTAGTGATATAGATGTAATAATAAATGCTGGAGATGCAGGAACTGCATTTAGTGGTGGAGAAAAGTGGATTAATGAAAAAATAAGTACTACCTTAAGAGAATGGATTTTTAATGGCGGTGGATTTGTAGGCATTGGAGAACCATCAGCAATTTTAAATGGTGGAAGATTTTTTCAAATGGCAGATGTACTTGGTGTAGATAAGGAATTAGGATTTTCATTAAGTTCAGATAAATATTTCAAGACAAAACTTGAAAAGCATTTTATAACTGAGGACGTAAATTCAGAATTTGATTTTGGAGAAAGTATTAAAAATATATATGCTAATTCTGAAAGCACAGAAATAATAGAAATACAAAATGATGATGTATTGATGTCTGCTAATTCATATGGAAAAGGTAGAGCAGTGTATGTTGCAGGGCTTCCATATTCAGCACAGAATGCTAGGTTATTAATGAGGTCATGTTATTATGCAGCAAACAAAGAAGAGCATTTAAAAGAATGGTATTGTGACAATATTTATTGTGAAGTGTCAGCCTATATAGAATCTAATAAATATGCTGTTATTAATAATTCTAATGAGAAACAAAAAACAAATGTATATGATGGTTTTAAAAATATATTTGAAGTAGATTTAGAACCAGCAGAGATAAGATGGTTTGAAATAAAATAAATCCTTGTTTTATAGGAGATGATTGCATGAAAAAGATAATATATTCAATAATTTTTATTATAAGTTTAGCTTTAGTCATAAAAGGCAGAACGATAACGAATTTCTATGGGCTTATAATGATGTTTCTTGGATTGATAGGAATACTATCAGAAATATACTTATATAACAAGCAATACAGATAATGATGGTCAAATAATATTTTATATTTAATAAATAATACTAATCAGTTTAAAATCTAAAAAATAGGAGGTATTTAGAATGAAAATGAGAATTATATCAACAATGTTAGCATCATTGATGATGGCTTCAGGACTAATTGGGTGTGGAAGTACTACTGAGGTATCAAAGAGTAAAGATGAGGCAAATGTATTGAAAATAGCTGCATTTGAAGGTGGGTATGGAAAGGTCTATTGGGAAAAATTAAAAGAAAACTTTGAAAAAAGTCATGAAGGTGTTAAAGTTGAACTTACAGTAGCTTCGAATTTAGAAGAAGTAATTCGTCCACAAATACAATCAGGAAATATACCGGATTTAGTTTATTTAGCAACTGGAAGACCAGATGCGTTAACAGAGACTTTTATAAAAGATCAAAGTTTAAGTGATTTAACAGGATTACTTAATAAAAAAATACCAGGTGAGGATGTTACAGTTAAAGAAAAAATTTTACCGGGATTTTTAGATACCTCAGCTACTAACCCATATAAAGATGGAAAAACATATTTAGCTCCTTTATTTTATAGTCCTACTGGATTATTCTATGATAAACATTTATTTAAAGAAAAAGGATACGAAGTTCCTAAAACTTGGGATGAAATGTTTGCTCTTGGAGATAAAGCTAAAAATGATGGGTTATCATTATTTACTTATTCAACAAGTGGATATTTTGATTGTACAGTTCCGGCGTTACTTGCTGCTTCAGGTGGCTTAGATTTAGTTAATGATGCTTATAATTACAAAGAAGGTACTTGGACATCGAAAGAAGCTAAACAAGCTTTAGATGTTGTTGGAAAACTTAAAAATTATTTAGAACCATCAGTTGTTGCAAATGCAAATAATCAAGGATTTACAAAAAATCAACAATTAATTTTAGATGATAAAGCATTATTCATACCAAATGGAACTTGGCTTCCAGATGAAATGAAAGATGCACCACGAACTGAAGGTTTTGAATGGGGATTTATGCCATATCCAGCATTTGAAAGTGGAAAAGATCAATATTCAGTAAGTTTTCTTGAACAGATGTATATTCCTAAAGATGCAGCTAATAAAGAATTAGCAGAAGATTTTATGGCTTATATGTATAGTGATGAGGCTGTTAAAATTATAGCTGAAAATGCAAAAGCAGTTGTACCAGTTAAAGGAGCTGTTGAAATAGCTAATGAGTATTTAAATCCATTACAAGTAGAATTATTTAAAATATATGACAATGGTGCATTACCTATTATGGGTGGATTCGTAGCTACTAATGCAGTTGAAGGTGTTAGCTGGACAGATGTTTATCTTGGAACTATAGATTCTATAATGTCTGGAAATAAAACAGTAGAAGAGTGGGAAAAATCACTTGAAGAGACAAGTGGTAAATTGAGAGAAGCTATAATTAAATAAAGTTAAATAAAAAGGGAATATATTATATTCCCTTTTTATTGAAGAAAAGAAAGGGGTATAATTATGTATTTTTTAGGCGTAGATGGTGGAGGAACTAAAACTAAATATTTATTAATAGATAAAGAATTAAAAGTTATAGAAGAAATAGAAAGTGGTACAACACATATTCATCAAATAGGAAAAGAAAAATTAATACAGGTTTTAAATGAAAATTTACAATTAATTTGTGAAAAGAGTAGTATAAATAAAAGCGAAATTGAATATGCATTTTTAGGTATACCTGGATATGGGGAAAGTAAAAGTGATATTGAAGATATTGATCATTCAGTTAATGAAGTTTTTAATGGAATTAATTATTCTATTGGAAATGATTCTGTTGTTGGATGGGCTGCTGGAACAGGTTGCAGAGAGGGGGTAAATATTGTTGCTGGAACAGGAAGTATAGCGTATGGAAGAAATAAAGAAGGAAATGAAGCTAGATGCGGTGGATGGGGACCAGGCATTGGTGATGACGCAAGTGCATATTGGATTGGACTAAAGGTATTAAATGAATATACAAAGCAGAAAGATGGGAGAAGGGAAAAGACTGTCTTAGTTGATATATTAGAAGAAAAATACGATATTAAAGAATATTTTGAAATTGTTGATATAGTATTCAATAGGCTTAAGTTTTCTAGAACCCATATAGCTAAATTTTCAGAAATAGCTTACCTAGCAGCAGCTGCTGGATGTGATGTTTGTATAAATATATTCAAAGAGGCAGCTAAAGAATTATTTTTTCATATTAAAGTACTTAAGAAGGAATTAAATTTAGCTGATGGGTTTTTAGTGTCTTATAGTGGTGGAGTATTTAAATCTGGAGATTTTATACTAAATCCTTTAAAAGAAATGTTGAAAAATAATAATATAGATTGTGAATTAATAGAACCGAAGCTTAAACCGTGGCATGGAGCTGCATTGTTAGCTTATTTGTTATCAGATAATGAATTACCAGAGAATTATATAGAATTAATAAAATAGAGATATGCAGAAATAATCTGCATATCTCTATTTTTTATGCATTAAAAATAGATTTCCCATTAATAAATACTTGTTTAACATCTATATTTTCATCGAATAATACTAAGTCTGCGTCGTATCCTTCTTTTATTAGTCCTTTATGATCTGATACATTACAATATTTAGCTGGGTTGTAAGTAGCCATTTTAACAACTTCATATAAAGGCATATTGCAGTTGTTATAAACATTCTTTATAGCTCTATCTAGTGTTAAAACTGATCCAGCTAATGATCCTGTTTTTATTCTTGCAGCATTATCTTTAACTATTACATCTTGTCCTCCAAGTGTATAATTACCATCTGGCATACAGCAAGCCATCATAGCATCTGTTACTAAAATAGACTGGTCAGAGCCTTTTTGTTTGTAAGCAATTCTTAATGCTGGATAAGAAATATGAATTCCATCTGAAATTGTTTCTATTGTTATTTTATCATTATCAAATAGTGCACCTATAATTCCTGGGAATCTATGATTGAATGGTGGCATTGCATTATAAAGGTGGGTACAATGGTTCGCACCTACATCTATGGCTTTTATTGTTTCTTCATATGTAGCTTTTGTATGTCCTAATGAGCAATTAATATTTTTATGAGATAAATATTTGATAAGATCTAAGCTTCCGTCTAATTCTGGTGCTAATGTTATTGATACAACAGCATCTTCACAGTCAGCGGTCATTTTGTTAAATATATCTATAGATGGGGTTTGGAGATATTTTGGATTTTGAGCACCTATTGCAGATGGGTTTATAAAAGGTCCTTCTAAATGGGCACCTAGTACTTGGGCACCAGAAGTTCCATTTTCTTTTAATTTCTTTATTGAACGCATTGATTTGTTTATGTCTTCAATAGAAACTGTCATTGTTGTTGGAAGAAAAGAAGTTGTACCATGTTTGACTATTGTTTTTGATATGGAATCAATAGCGTCAACAGTTCCGTCCATTGTATCATATCCTCCAGCACCGTGAATATGTATATCTATAAATCCTGGTGACAGGAATAAGCCATTTGCATCAATAACTTCATCAAATTCACAATTTTTTGGATTTAATTCTTGTATTTTTCCATCTTTAATAAGAACAGACCCTAATTCGATATGATCTAGTTTAATTATTTTACAATTTTTTATTAACATATTATATCACTCCAATTATATATATTTAAATAATAGCATTGGTATTATCCAATTGTATATTTTTATTATAAAACATGTACAATGATGTTTTCAAGAAAAAAATCAAATTTTATAAATAAGATGAAGAAAATATTTAGACATGATTAAAAGTCCTGTAAATACAGTTATGTAACGGTAATGTCAGATTATGATTAAATGGAAAAAATATAAAAAAAATTTATGAAAAGGTTGACATTTAATAAAAACGGATATAAAATTAACTTGTAAATTGGTTAATACCAAAATGAAAGAAGGGAATGGTTTTATGCCTAATATTTTATTAACAAGAATTGATAATCGACTTGTACATGGACAAGTAGGAGTAACTTGGGTGAATCATTTAGGTGCTAATTTAATTGTAGTTGCAAATGATGAAGTTTCTAAAGATTCGGTACAACAAAACTTAATGGAAATGGTAATACCAGATGCCATAGGAATTAGATTTTTTTCTATACAAAAGACAATTGATGTGATTCATAAGGCATCACCAAGACAAAAGATTTTTCTAGTGGTAAGAAATCCACAAGATGCTTTAAGGTTAGCGGAAGGCAATGTACCAATGGACAAGATAAATATAGGAAACATGCATTTTTCAGAAGGTAAGGAACAAATTTCATCAACAGTTTCAATTGATGAGAATGATAAAGAAGCATTTAGGAAATTAAAACAACTAGGAATAGCATTAGAAATAAGAAGAGTACCAGACGAAAATATTGACGAAGATATTTATAAACATATTTAAAAATGAAAATTAATTTTAAGGAGGAAACTTTATGTTTGTACAAGCACTATTAATAGGTATATGGGCTGGTATAGCAGGTGTGGATATGTTTGACGGACTAACACATATTCATAGACCAATAGTAACAGGACTTGTAGTAGGATTAATTTTAGGAGATATGAAAACTGGACTTATAGTTGGAGCATCACTTGAACTTGTTTGGATGGGTATGGTACCACTTGCAGGAGCTCAGCCACCAAATGTTGTTATAGGAGGAATTATAGGAACTAGTATAGCTATATTAGGTAAATTAGATGCTCAAGCAGCTATTGGTATAGCTGTACCATTTGCTGTAGCAGTTCAAGCTGCAATAACATTACTATTTACTGCTTTTTCTTTCTTTATGCATAAAGCAGACAAGTATTGTGAAGAAGCTGATACAGCTGGAATTGAAAGAATAAATTATTTGGGACTAGTAGTACTATTTGTATTCTATTTTACTATAGCTTTCTTACCAATATTATTAGGTGCTGATAAGGCAGCAGCAATTGTAGGTGCAATACCAACATGGATAATTGATGGATTATCAGTAGCCGGTGGAGTAATGCCAGCAATAGGTTTTGCAATGTTGTTAAAGATAATGTTAAAGAAAGAATATATTGCATTTATGATTTTAGGATTTTTATTAGTAACATATTTCAACTTACCGATTTTAGGACTTGCATTATTGGGAGTATGTATTGCTTTATATGATTATTTTTCAAAAAGTAATAGTAATTCAAAAGAAAAAGTGGTAGAGGAGGTATATGATGATGGAATCTAATACTTATAAAGACCCTTCAAAGGAAAAGGTTATTACTAAAGGTGATTTAAACAAGATGGTATGGCGTTCGCTACTTTTGCAAGCATCATTTAATTATGAAAGAATGCAAGCTTGTGGTTGGTTGTATGGACTATTACCAGGTTTAAAAAAGATTCATAAAAATAAAGAGGATCTTTCTAATTCAATGAAAGATAATATGGAGTTTTTTAACACACATCCATTTTTAGTTAATTTCATAATGGGTTTAATACTTGCAATGGAAGAAAATAAAGAGGATAGAAATACAATAAGAGCTGTAAAGGTAGCTACAATGGGACCACTTGGTGGTATAGGTGATGCATTATTTTGGCTAACTGCGCTTCCTATATGTGTAGGTATTGGTGCTTCAATTGCTATGGAAGGAAATATAGCAGGGCCATTTGTATTCTTAATCTTATTTAATTCATTACACTTTTTCTTAAGATTTTTCTTAATGAAATATGGATATAATACCGGTGTTAATGCAATAGCTACACTAAAAGAGCAAACAAAGAAAATTTCGCATGCAGCATCAATTGTTGGTTTAACAGTTGTTGGTGGTCTAATAGCTTCAATGGTAAAGTTAAAAACTACAATGGTAATTGCAGTTGGTTCAGCAGTTGGAGATTCAGCTGTTAAGGTTCAAGAAGGTGTTTTAGATGCTGTAATGCCTAACATGCTAGCACTTGGATATACATTATTAATGTATAAGCTATTAAAGAAGGGATATTCACCAGTTAAGTTAATAACAATTACAGTTGTTATGGGAATACTAGCTAAAGCAATTCAACAATTTACAGGATTCGCTATATTATAAAATACTATCTTGGATTGGTATGGTTGAGCTGCAAAATTGGTATTGATTTAAAACTTAGAAAAATGATATATTTATTACTATACAATGATATGAGAAAGTATGAAATATATTAAAGAATTGGAGCGTGACCATACCATGAAAGAAAAAATAGATAAGAATTCAAAAATACCATTATATATACAATTAGCTGATATTTTTATTGAAAATATTGAAAAAAATATGAATGAAAATGACAAATTAGATACAGAAAGAGAGATTAGCAAGCAGTATTCTTTAAGTAGAGTAACTGTTAGGCAGGCTCTTGATTACCTTCAAAAGAATGGATATATATATAAAATTCAAGGTAAAGGAAATTTTGTTTGTGAACGAACAATGGAACAAAATTTAACGAAATTTTATTCTTTCTCTGAAGATATGAGAAAGAAAGGAAAGATTCCAACTACAGAAATATTAACATTTGAAATTGTGGAGGTAGATGAAAAAATAGCATCGAAATTAAAATTAAAGGAAAATGATTTGGTATACAAAATAGCTAGAATTAGATTAGCTGATTCAATACCTATGATATATGAGATATCGTATCTTCCGTATAAGAGATTTGAAGATTTAAATAAGAAGATGCTAGAAGAAAGTTCTATGTATGATGTTTTCAATAAAAATTATCATACCAAAATAACATATGCAGAAGAGTTGTTTAGACCAATTTTAGTAAACAAACTTGAAAGTATATATTTAAAGATAAAAGAAGGGGAATGTGCTTTAAAAGTAGAGAGACTTACCTATGAAAATCAACAAATAATTGAATATACAGTAAGTATTACTAGAGGAGATAAATTTAAATATAGAGTTTGCTTAATAAATGATTCTGACAATATTGAATGAAGAAATAGGAAAATATAAATAAAGAATTAATAAATTTATAAGTTGTAATTTTTATATGTGTTTAAATTATAACTTATAAATTAAAGGTAAGGAGAATAAATATGATTTTTGGAAAAAGCTTAGAAGAACTAGAAAAAATAAAAGCTATATTTACAGCAACAGAAATAAGACAGCAGCCAGAACTCTGGAGGGAAACTTATAAATTAATATTAGATCAAAAAGAATCTATACAAAGATTTATAAATAAAAATGTAGATAAGAATACAAGAATTGTATTAACTGGAGCAGGAACATCTGATTATGTTGGCGATACAGTTGCTTTAGAATTAAATAAAAAATTAGAAGCTAAGGTTGAGGCAATTGCAACAACAGACATAGTATCAAATCCAAATGAATATATAGAAAAAAATGTTAAAACAATATTAGTTTCTTATGCTAGATCAGGGAATTCTCCAGAAAGTATAGGTGCATATGATTTATTTGAAAATAATGTTGATGATATAACTCAAATTGTAATAACATGCAACAAAGATGGAGATTTAGCTAAAAGATGTGTAAATAATGAGAAAAACATGTTGGTTTTAATGCCTGAAAAATCTAATGATAAGAGTTTTGCGATGACAAGTTCTTTTAGTTGTATGACACTTGCAACATTGCTTATTTTTGATATAGAAAATATAGAAAAAAATAAAGAATTTGTGGAAATAGTTTCATCACAAGCAGAAGAAATATTAGATAATAGATGGTCTGAAATAAAGCAATTGGTTGATTATGAAGCAGAAAGAGTTGTGTATTTAGGTTCTGGAACACTTAAAGGATTATGTCAGGAGATGGCATTAAAAAATCTTGAACTTACAAGTGGACAAGTAACTACAATATGTGAATCAGTATTGGGATTTAGACATGGACCTAAATCAATAATTAATGATAAAACCTTAGTGATAATTATGGCTACAAATGAAGAATATACAAAATTATATGATATTGATTTGATAAAAGAAATTCATAATGATTTAGGAAATCATAAACTTGCAGTAATTACCTATGAAAATGATGAAATTATGAAAGAAAATTGTAGCAACTATATATGTGTAAATGGAAAAGCTATACCTAATATATATAAAGTTTTTAATTATATGATATTTGGTCAAATGTTTGGATATTTAAGTTCACTAAAACTTAATATATCTCCAGATAATCCAAGACCCGATGGAACTGTGAATAGAGTTGTTAAAGGTGTTGTAATTCATCAATATAAATAGAATAAGGAGTTAACACATATGGTAGGAATAATAGTATCAGGTCATGGGAATTTTGCTTCAGGTTTATTGAGCACATTGAAATTAATCGCAGGTGAACAAGAAAATGTTGTGGGCATAGATTTTATAGATGGACAAGGATCTGATGAATTAAAAAACAATATTAAGGAAGCTATAAATAACTTTGAAGATGAGGTTTTTATATTAACTGATTTAGCTGGAGGATCTCCATTTACAAATTCGGTTCTTTTAAAACAAGAATTAACTGATAAAAACATAGAAGTTATATCTGGAACTAACATACCTATGCTATTAGAAGTAGTACTTGGAAGAGATAATGTGGAACTGAAAGATTTAATAAAAACAGCAACAGAAGCTGGTACTAAAGGAATAAATATTTTTGAACTAAAAGAAAAACAACATGAGGATGATAATCTTGATGATGGAATTTAAATTTATTAAAAATTATAAATTCTAGTAAGAAGGGAGCAATTTACAATGATATTATCAACAAGAGAAATGCTTTTAAAAGCACAACGTGAAGGTTATGCAGTACCTGCGTTTAATATTCACAATATGGAAACATTACAAGTGGTAGCTGAAACAGCTATGGAAATGAAATCGCCTGTAATTATAGCAGGAACACCTTCAACAATAGAGGATTATGCGGGGCCTGATTATATTAAAGCTATGGCTGAAGTAGCGGCAAATAAATATGATATTCCAATAGCTATACATTTAGATCATTTTGAAGATGTAGAGGCAATAAAGAGGGATATTGATATAGGATTTAAATCATGTATGATAGACGCTTCGAAAAAGCCTTTTGAAGAAAATATATCAATTGTTAAAGATGTTGTAGAATATGCACACAGATATGATGCGGTTGTAGAAGCTGAACTTGGAAAACTTGGTGGAAGAGAAGATGATTTAGTAGTTGATGAGAAAGATGCAATGTATACTAATCCGGATGATGCAGCAGAATTTGTTGATAAAACAAATGTTGATTCATTGGCAATAGCAATAGGAACTGCACATGGATTATATAAAGGAGAGCCAAAGCTTGATTTTGAAAGATTAAAAGAAATAAGAAGTAAAGTGAGCATTCCGTTGGTTTTACATGGAGCTTCTGATGTTCCTGATGAATTAGTTAAAGAAGCTATTTCTCTTGGGATATGTAAAGTAAATGTTGCAACAGACTTAAAGATTCCCTTTGCTGATGCAGTAAAAAAATTCTTTAATGAAAACTCAAAAGAAAGTGATCCGAGAAAATATATGACACCAGGTAAAGAAGCTATGAAAGAAATAGTTAAACATAAGATTGAAGTATGTGGAAGTGCTAATAGATATTAAATGAGAAAATAGCTTAGGAAATGCTCCAACAAATCCTAAGCTGACAATAGTGATTTATTACTTAGAATATCTAAATAATAAAAATAAATAAGCAACTATAATTTTATAATAAAAGAAAATCAAATACAATAGTAGTAAATTTCTTATATAATTGTAATATACATGACATTAATAAAGCGTAGGGATTATGACCTACGCTTTATTTGTAAATATAAATAGTAAGTGAAGGTAAAAGGGATGAGGATGCATATATTAATCTTTTAAAATGAAGATGTAAATGTGATACGCTATTTATATATTATTTAGGAAATAATGAATAAATTAATGTGAAGAGTTTGATGATATAATAACTTTTGTCATACTATTTTCAGTATAAACTAATATTTTAGTAAAAAGTTATTGACAAGATTATATTCAATGATATAAAATAATTTACGTTGCAGAAGCAAAAGGTAACAAAGTAACATGCGTTTTTAGCTCAGCTGGATAGAGCAACGCCCTTCTAAGGCGTGGGCCAGGGGTTCGAATCCCTTAAAACGCACCATTTAAAATATAATATAAAATGCGGGTATCGTATATCGGTAATACTCCAGCCTTCCAAGCTGGAAAGGTGGGTTCGATTCCCACTACCCGCTCCATTAAACAACTGATTTTAGTTGTTTTTTATTTTTATATAAAAGTATAAAATATAGTATCGTAGAGGATTTATATATTTTACCACTAATAATTATAGTAGTGTGTATTAAATAGAAGTAAGTTCTTATTATAATTATTTAAACTTAACTTGTTGATTAAATAATTATATAAATGATATTTTTATATAAATATCATTACAGTATTGACAAATAGATTTTATGTAGAGTATAATAATTAAAGAAGAAAGACATATTTTGATAAAATATTATATGCGGGTATCGTATATCGGTAATACTCCAGCCTTCCAAGCTGGAAAGGTGGGTTCGATTCCCACTACCCGCTCCAATTGAACAACTGGTAACAGTTGTTTTTTTATTATATAAAAGTTTATTTATTGAATATAATTTGGAGAGTGTTTTTATACAGTAAAATAAAGTTTTTTGTAGAAACATAGAAAATGTGTATAAAAATTAGAAGTGAAAGTTTAATTTTAAAACTTTTTATTAAAGTTATATATAAAAAATTAATAAAAAGATAGCGTTATATGGCTGTTATAGGGTTTTTTATAGCTGAATTATAAAAATAAATCAATAAATATCGAAAAAAATAAAAAAACTTTGAAAATTGTGTTGACATTGTCCAAAATATGCGATACAATAATCAACGTTGCAGGAACAAAAACAGCAACAGCGTTACAAGAGGTAACGTCAAATAAATGCGTTTTTAGCTCAGCTGGATAGAGCAACGCCCTTCTAAGGCGTGGGCCAGGGGTTCGAATCCCTTAAAACGCACCATTATGGTGAATGTAGTTCAGTTGGTAGAGCGCCAGTTTGTGGCACTGGTTGTCGTGGGTTCGAGTCCCATCGTTCACCCCATGTTGGGATGTCGCCAAGCGGTAAGGCAATGGACTTTGACTCCATTATGCGTAGGTTCGAATCCTGCCATCCCAGCCATTTAATTTTTGGTTCACTAGCTCAGTCGGTAGAGCACATGACTTTTAATCATGGTGTCCCGGGTTCGATTCCCGGGTGAGCCACCAATCTTATAAAAGATTCAAAATACCTGTTTTATTTTTATAATAAAACAGGTATTTTTTGTTTATCTAAAAATCTTCATTTTGAAAATAAAAAATGTAAGTTAGAAATAACATATGAAATAACGGGAATTAGAGAAGTATTCATTAATATTTTGTTATAAGAATTAATTTAATTTAAGTTCTATGTATTATTTGTACTCCTTAACAGAATAATAAAAGTAGATAGTAAATAAGCTTTATTATAGAAGTAAAGGGATGAACATATGAAGAATTATAAATTCACAAAAAGATTAACAAGCTTTATGTTATTAATAACAATTCTATTACAATCGTTTAACTTAAAAATATTTCAGGTAAATGCGTTAGCAGCAGAAAATATTACTAAATCAGATATTTCAGAGATACGGTTAGAAGATGATTTTTATACAGCTATTAATAGGGAATGGTTAGAAAATACTAAACTTGAAAATGGTTATATTTCTTATGGTACATTTGAAGAACTATGTGGAAGAGTTAATGGTGAGATTTATAACATTATACAAGAAATAAAAGAACATAGAAAATGTTATGGAGAGAATAGTGAGCAATTAAAATTATTGAATTTGTACAGCAACTTTTTAGATATGAAAAAGAGAAATAAGATGGGCATAAAACCTATTGAAAATTATATGAAAAATATAGATAAAATAAAAACTTTAGATGAACTTAGAAATATATTTTATGAAGAAGAGTTTACATATTTTCAGCCACTAATTAATATTGGGGTAGGTGCAGACTATAAAGACAGCAATATGAATGTACTTTATTTTGGAAGCAGTAATTTAGTTCTTGGTAATTCCTTATATTATAAGAGCGAATCTTATGAAAATATAAGGAAAGAATATATAAAATATATTGAAAAATTACACAGGCTATATGGAGAGGACAAGAAAAAATCTAGAGAGAATGCTGAAAGGTTTTATAATATAGAAAGAAAAATTGCAGAAGGTATTCCAACATATCAGGAAGAGGCAAAAGATAATAATCGATTTAACAACACTTATAATATAATGACAGTTAAAGAGCTAGAAGACATTTCGCCTAATATAAAAATTGGAGAGATGCTAAAAAAATTCAATATAATAAATCCTAAAAAAATTATAGTTGAGAATCCTAGTAACATACGATTTGTTGATTCATTGGTAAATGAAGATAATTTAGAAGATATGAAAATTTTTTTTAAAACTATAGTATTGTTAAATACTGATAATTTACTTACTAATGATTTTAGAAAAGCGAGCTCAGATTTAAAAAAGGAGCTTTATGGAGTAGAAGTTGTTGATTTAACAGAAAGTGGTGCTGTGAAATTTGCAACCTGTAATCTAT